>CALPUN020000107.1 GCA_943326765.2 Bifidobacterium breve
CCAAGGACTCACCAATTTGGTGGCGAATAAAGACCAATATATTGAAGTGGCCGTTCCTTATTTAGGAAGTAGCGTCGTAGTTCAATTGTACAAAGTCAACATTTTTGCGGAAGGGTTTCATGTAGATACCGACAAAGCGAAAAGTATTCCGTACCAAAAAGGGGTGTTTTACAGAGGGATAGTCAAAGGCGATTTAAATTCAGTCGTAGCTTTCAGCTTCTTCAACAACCAATTGAACGGTATCATCTCCAACGAAACGGTAACGAACTTGGTCATTTCTAAATTGGATGTCAAAAACAACGTTTCCGATTACATTATTTACTCGGATAACGAGATGAAAATACCGAATACCTTTCAATGTCATGTTAAAGAAAGTGTGCTCCCAAGTCCAACAGCAAACAAAAACAACAGCCAACCTCAAAGCGCCAAATGTGTTACCATTTATTTTGAAATCGACAACAGTTTGTATCAATCCAATGGAAGTGACGAGGCAGCCACCAGCGATTGGATGACTGCGGTGTTCAACAATGTGCAAACTATTTATTCGAATGACGGAATCACAGTTTCTTTAAAATCCCTTTACATTTGGACGACTGCTGATCCTTATGAAGGAATCGGAACGTCATCATCCGATTATCTGTATAAATTTAATGAACTTCGTCCTGTTTTTGATGGCGATCTAGGGCAATTAGTTGGAATCGACCCAGGTGGTTTGGGCGGAGTAGCCGTAGGAATTAACGGATTGTGTACGCAAGATAATTTCAGTTATTCCGATGTGTTTTTTAGCTACAGTGCGGTTCCTACTTTTTCATGGACGATTGAAGTAATTACCCACGAATTAGGACATTTATTAGGATCGCCCCATACGCATGGTTGCTATTGGAATGGGAACAATACCGCAATTGACGGTTGTGGACCCACAGCCAACTCACAATATACCGAAGGAAGTTGCGATATTGGTCCGGTTCCTTCGAATAGCGTTAAAGGAACCATCATGAGTTATTGCCATTTAGTAAATGGCGTCGGAATTAATTTCAATAATGGTTTTGGACCACAACCGGCTGCGAGAATTCTAGATGCGATTGCCAATAGCACCTGTTTAAGTTCCGATTGTTTAAATACGTGTATCAATACCGTAGCTAATATTATGGCAACGACTACCACTAGCAACTCGGCCACTATTACTTGGACCGATTTAGGCGGAGCTAACAACTGGCAAATAGCTATTACTCCGTTTGGCAGCACTGCGGTCACTTGGGTGCCTGTAAGCACGAACACCTATACTGCGGTTGCTTTGTCACCGAATACGTATTATGTTGTGCAAGTGCGCCCTATTTGCGACTTTGGTCTAACGGCACCAAACGAACAAACCATTGTTGTCACTAGCACCAACTATTGCACAGGAATTGAAATCACCGATACCGGAGGCGCCACAGGGGATTATACCGATTCAGAAACTTATGTAAGAACCATTATCCCAAACTTACCTAACAAAAAAATCTCGGTAACGTTTGCCGCTTTTGATTTAGAATTGGATTACGATTATATGCATGTATACGATGGAAACACAACAAGCGCTCCCGATTTAAGTAGCGGTGGTTTCACCGGAAGCACGATTCCAGGGCCGTTTCAATCGACAGCAGCGGATGGTTCGTTAACGTTGAAGTTTACTTCCGATGGTGGCGTTGTAGCACCAGGATATATTGCCAATGTTGCCTGTTTGACTTCTCTAGCTAATTCTACTTTTGAGCCGAATATCGACTTTAGTTATTTCCCAAATCCAACCAACGGTTTGGTGACTATTGTTTCGAAAACCACGATTTCAGAAGTGAAAGTATACAATGTAGAAGGACGTCTTTTGTATCAAAACAAAGCCAACACGTTAGACACCAAAATAGATATGAGTGCATTTGCCAACGGAACGTATTTCTTTAAATTGAAATTCAATGATAAAGAAGCAAATTTCAAAATGGTAAAAATGAAATAATAGTTGATTCCTTTCAACATAAAAAGACCACTCTTATTCAGAGTGGTCTTTTATTTATTAGACGTTAGGTTCTGTTATGCTCCGAACAACTCCATCAATTCTAAGGCTCTTCGAATCGATTTTACATTTTCAAAAGTCACTAACAAGCGCAAGCCATTGGGTGTTTGCTTTTCTTTCATTTTACACAACTGTGATTGCTTTTGTACAAATTGCAAGACCTTGTGAAATTGCGGGGAAGTATAATAATCACTTTGCTGATCCGACACAAAATACCCAATCATTTTTCCTTGCTTCATTACCAGTTTTTCAACTCCCATTTGTGTGGCAATCCATTTGATTTTGATGCTATTCAATAACGAAATGGCGGGTTTAGGTAACGGTCCGAAACGGTCAATCAACTTGATTTCGTAGGCGTTTAGTTCTTGTTCCGTTTTAATCAAACTCAACTCGTTGTATAAGTTCAAACGCTCCGAAATGTTGTTGATATATTCGTCAGGAAACAGCAATTCGAAATCGGTATCCAATTGCATGTCTTTCACATAGTCTTTTGCAGGTTGGTCTTCCGATTCGTACAAGTCTTTGAATTCGTTTTCTTTCAACTCTTCGATGGCTTCATTCATAATTTTTTGATAGGTCTCAAATCCAATCTCATTGATGAAACCACTTTGCTCGCCCCCTAATAAATCTCCGGCACCCCGAATTTCTAAATCTTTCATCGCAATGTTAAAACCACTTCCCAGTTCGCTGTATTGCTCCAATGCTTGAATTCGTTTTCGAGCATCATCGGTCATCATCGAATATGGCGGGCAAATAAAATAACAAAAAGCTTTCTTGTTACTTCGACCCACACGTCCGCGCATTTGATGCAAATCGGAAAGCCCGAAATTATTGGCATTATTGATAAATATCGTATTCGCATTAGGCACGTCTAGTCCGCTTTCAATAATAGTTGTTGATACCAATACGTCAAATTCGCCGTTCATAAAAGCTAGCATTAATTCTTCTAGTTTGCTGCCTTCCATCTGACCGTGACCCACGCCAACCCGTGCATCTGGAACCAAACGTTGTATCATTCCTGCAAATTCCTTGATGTTTTCTATTCGATTATTAATAAAGAAAACTTGCCCGTTGCGTTGAATTTCATACGAAATGGCATCGCGAATTAATTCTTCGCTAAAAGTGACGACTTGACTTTCAATCGGATATCGGTTTGGTGGTGGTGTTGTAATCAATGATAAATCGCGGGCAGCCATTAAAGAAAACTGCAGCGTTCTTGGAATTGGCGTCGCGGTTAACGTTAACGTATCGACATTTGCCGCAATGGTTTTTAATTTGTCTTTGACATTCACCCCAAACTTCTGTTCTTCATCAACAATCAGCAATCCCAAATCTTTGAAGACTACATTTTTGTTGACCAACTGATGCGTTCCAATGACAATATCAAGTTTGCCTTCCGCCAATTCTTTTAATGTATCCGATTTTTGTTTTGCTGTTCGAAACCGGTTGAGGTAGCCAATAGTAACGGGCATTTCTTTCAAACGTTCGGTAAACGTTCGGTAATGTTGGTAAGCCAAAATAGTTGTTGGCACCAAAATCGCCACTTGTTTGCCGTTATCGACCGCTTTAAACGCAGCCCGAATCGCCACCTCGGTCTTTCCAAAACCTACATCACCACACACCAAACGATCCATTGGGCGGTCGCTTTCCATATCGGCTTTCACTTCTTGGGTCGATTTGGTTTGATCGGGCGTATCTTCGTAAATGAAGGAACTTTCTAATTCGGCTTGCAAATAACTATCGGGTGCAAAGCGGAATCCTTTTTCCAAACGGCGCTTCGCATACAACTGAATTAAGTTGAACGCAATGTGTTTGACACGTGCTTTGGTTTTTTGTTTTAAAACTTTCCAAGCATTCGAGCCGAGTTTGTAGATCTTTGGTGGCGCACCATCTTTACCATTGTATTTCGAAATTTTGTGCAACGAGTGAATGCTCACGTACACAATATCATTGTCGGCATAAACCAATTTGATGGCCTCTTGGGTTTTGCCTTCGACTTGAATTTTCTGTAAACCGCCAAACTTCCCAATCCCGTGATCAATGTGTGTGACATAATCGCCCACCGATAGTGTGTTCAGTTCTTTTAGCGTTAGCGTTTGTTTTTTTGCGTAGCCGTTTTTGATGCTGAATTTGTGGTAGCGTTCAAAAATTTGATGATCGGTGTAACAGGCAATTTGGTTTTCTTCGTCGATAAAACCTTGGTACAAAGGGAAAACAATGGCATGGTATTGCTTGCGGATGCTTTCATGATTGACTTCGTCTAGCGACTCAAAAATGTCGTGAAAGCGTTTTGCTTGCGCTTCATTGGAACAGAATAAATAATTTTTATAGCCGTTGAAATGATTGTCGCTCAAATTGTTCAACAGCAAATCGAATTGTTTGTTGAACGAAGGTTGCGGTTGCATGTGAAAATCGAACCTTTTGCTTGTTTTGAAAGTAGGTTTCGAACTCAGCTCTACCACTGTAAAATCGAGTGCCTTTTTAAGAAATTCCTGCTGATTCAAAAATATTTTTTCAGGTGAAACGTGTTGAATGGTCGCATTCAAAGTATTGAAAATCGATTCTGCTTTTTCAAACAACTTCTCCAATTTAGATAGGAGTAAGTCTGTGTTTTGAATAAATAGCACCGTATTGGCCGAAATATATTCTAAAAAGTTCTCCCGATTTTCCTGAAAGAACTTGTTTTCTACGTTTGGGATAATCGCAATCTTTTTTTGTTTTTCGATGGAAAGTTGGGTTTCTACATCGAAGCTTCGAATACTATCGACTTCATTGCCAAAAAATTCAATACGATACGGATTGTCATTCGAAAACGAAAACACATCGATGATACCGCCACGCACTGAAAATTCGCCAGGTTCAGTTATAAAATCAACACGTTTGAATTCATATTCGAACAATACTTCGTTGATAAACTCAATCGAAATTTGGTCGCCCACCGCCACTTTCAACGTATTTTTATCGAGTTCTTTTTTGGTCACTACTTTTTCAAAAAGCGCTTCGGGATAGGTTACAATTATCGCTGGTTTTTTGCGGGAGTTGATGCGGTTCAGCACTTCGGCGCGCAACAACACATTGGCATTATCGGTATCTTCAATTTGATAAGGGCGGCGGTAAGAACCGGGATAAAACAAGACGTCATCGGCACCAATCATTTGTTCCAAATCGTTCAAATAATAGGCAGCTTCTTCTTTGTCGTTCAACAAAAGTAAAAAAGGCACTTCTGCTTTTTTAAACAACGACTGAACGATAATTGACAAAGAGGAACCCAACAAGCCGTTGAGATGAATTTTTTGCCCGTGCGACGTTAAACTAGCGCCAATTTGGATGACTTTAGTCGAAGATTCGTAATTCGAAAAGAAAGTGTTTTTACTCAATGTTTTTGTAAACTATTTGGGGGCATTTGGTTCGGAATGGCTCGGGCAGTATCTAACATGCGAATCATGTCGGTCTCGCCTTCTTCTTTAGGAATGTCGTTTCTGCGCACTACTTCATCCAATTGTTGGTAAAGCGATTGTAAGGCGATATTGATTTCTTGCACTAGAAGAACGATTTTTTCTTGTGGAATATCATCTATGTTTAGAAATAAAGTCAGTGAGTTTACCTTCGTGTTCAAGGCAGCAACGCGGCTTTTGATTTCAGGTCTGTTGAATGGAATCGGAATATTATTGTTTAAAGCAAACGCCTTTTTAGAGAGTTCTACTGCTTTTTTCTGAAAGGCATTTGTGGTGCTTTTTGGGGTTTGATTCAATTCGGCAGCAAAGGCATGTAACTCCGGCCAATCTTGAGTTAAGGCTTGTGTTTTTGCATTTAATGGGGGCATCTGAAAACGCCATCCTTGGCTGATGGTTTTAAAAATAAGGTCTCTTTTTTGAGCATCTTTTTTAAGTTCGGCCAACCGAGCTGCATCGTTGTTTTGGCACGAAGTCAAAATCAAAACAGCAAAAAGAAAGGAAAACCAAGTACTTTTCATGGGAGTCGAATTAGCGAACAAAGTTACAAAGGTAAAACGAAAGTAAAAAGGGGATTGTTATTTAACATCAATTTGGATTTCCAGGGAATAAAGACCGCTAAAAACAAACTGATTTGAGGGGTTCTACATTTTACGAAAACGTTATCTTTACGGTCTCAAATGACCATACATGGACACCAAAATTCTAATTATCGGAGCTTGCGGGCAAATAGGGACCGAGTTAACACACCAATTGCGAGCCATTTATGGCACCGAAAACGTCATCGCGTCTGACATTAGAAAATTGAACAACGATGTGGTCCATTCGGGACCATTTGAAGTGGTGAATGCATTAGATTTTAATCAAATTGAACACTTGGTCGAAATGCACCACATTACCGATGTGTATTTGATGGCAGCACTACTTTCCGCGACGGCGGAGAAAAACCCAGCTTTTGCCTGGGACTTGAATATGAATTCTCTTTTTCACGTGCTGAATTTAGCCAAAGCCAAGAAAATCAAAAAGATTTTTTGGCCTTCAAGTATTGCAGTTTTTGGACCTACAACTCCGAAAGAAAACACCCCACAATACACCATTATGGAACCTTCGACAGTGTACGGCATTAGCAAACAATCGGGCGAACGCTGGTGTGAATACTATAATCATGTTTTTGGAGTAGACGTGCGCAGTATCCGGTATCCGGGATTAATTAGTTGGAGTACCGCTCCTGGCGGTGGCACCACGGATTATGCGGTAGACATATATCACAAAGCTTTGAGCGACGGAAGTTACGAGTGTTTTTTATCTGCTGAAACCAAAATGCCGATGATGTATATGGACGATGCCATTCGCGCTACAATTGCCATCATGCAAGCCGATACCAAATTAATCAAAATCCGATCTTCGTATAATTTAGCCGCGATGAGTTTTACGCCAACGGAAATTGCCGCCCAAATTAAAAAGCACATTCCAGAGTTTACAATTACTTACAACCCTGATTTTCGTCAGAAGATTGCTGACAGCTGGCCATCAAGCATTGACGATACTCCAGCACGAACCGATTGGGGTTGGGAACATCGTTTTGATTTAACGAGTACTACACAAGACATGTTGGATCACTTGAAATAGTCCGTTTATTTTTGCAGCAATTTTTTGATTTGAATATCTTCAATAGGGGTTTTGATTTTCACTACTTCATCGATGTTGTCGTTTGGGATTGTTGCGGACAAAACATAGTGCTGAATTTTCCATTCTTTTCCTATTTTCACTAACACGCCGGAACCACGACAAATTTTCATCCAGGTGTCTAATACTTCGTCAAACCAAGCTATTTTTTTGTCTTTACTAAAGAAAACATGGCGTTCTAAAGGTTTGAAATCCCATCCTTTTCCCTTGTCGAAAATAGGTTTTGAAAAAGCTTTGAAGGCGGTTTTGTTCCAGTTTTCGGTCGCATCAGTTCCGATAAAAATGGCGTCATCAGTTAAGGCATTGAAGTAGTTTTCAAAATTAGACTCCGCCGCTGCTTTGTGCCAACCCTCTAACATTTGGTTTACCGAATCAGTATCTGTATTGCCTTTTTGAGCTACAGAAATGGAAGTTGTGAAAAACAGAAAACTAACGAAAAGCAAGGTTATTTTGTTCATGAACGGAAAGGGTTTAGCTATTTAAAATAGACAATCTGTGCTCGTAAAGATACAATAATATCACAAACTTTTGTGCGGATTCTGATAGTAGTGTATTGTAAAAGTGCGTACTTTTATCTTGCTTTAAAGGCATAAATTTTTATGAAAAAGTTACTTCTAGTTCTGCTGGTATTTACCTCAATTTCACTAGCTTTTTGCTCTTGTCATCAGAAAGCGGGTGCTACTCTTGTTTTGGGGCAAGATTTAAAAAAAGTAAAGCAAGATCAGAGTAAAATACCTTTCGATAGTACTTTGGTTGCCAACTTTTTTGCCAATCATCCGAATGTATTAAAATACGAATCAGAAGTAAAAGCAATCTATCGAAAACATGATTTTCATTTCCTTTGGTATGATGCCGATGGACTTAATGAAGTTTCCGAAATGCTTTACAGTAAAATTAACGCCATTGAAACCGAAGGAGTAAAAACGACCATTCCTTACAAATCAGAATTAGATGCGATTTTTCAAAAAAGGGAAACCACACCAAATCCACAAAATGAATTGCTAATATCGGCTTTGTATTTTTTCTATGCGAATAAAGTCTACCAAGGATTGGATGCTACACAAACTAGCGAGTTAGGATGGTATTTGCCGA
>CALPUN020000108.1 GCA_943326765.2 Bifidobacterium breve
AAAGCTACGTTTCATTCCCATCCTGAGGCTGCTGTTCTATTGCCGCAACACCGCCACTTCGCTCCTCATAAAAAATTCCATAAAAATTCCATTTTTTACTCCGGTGCTTGGGGGTGTTTAGTAGTGCTGAAATAGACGACCATCCAAAAAAAACATTTATTTTATTTGAATTGATAAAATCAATACATTTGATTAATTAAATTTAAAACTAAAAATTATGAAAAATTATTTAATGAGTTCACTTGCAATAGTTGGTGCGGTTAGCTTAATCATTATGGCTTGTTCAGCTGACAATTCTAATAATCAAAATAGTACAGCTAATACAAATGCTGTAGGAAAATATCAAATTGCAGCTAGAGGAAATTTTATAGACGTTTTGGATACTGAAACTGGGGTTGTTAAAACATATAAAGATAATGTAACTGGTGCGTTTCAAGCTACTGGAACATTACTTTTATATTCAACAACTATAACTCAATAATTTTATTTGAAATTACTAAGATTTTAAGCCTTAATTTCAGTTACAATACAGAAATCGTACAAATATTAAAAATATAAAACCCTAACTACTTAATTTATAAGTGATTAGGGTTTTTTGTAGTGGTACCTCCAGGGATCGAACCAGGGACACATGGATTTTCAGTCCATTGCTCTACCATCTGAGCTAAGGTACCTTTCTTAAAGCGGTTGCAAATATAGAATGATTTTTAATTTATACAAAACAAATATTAAAAAAAATCTATTCGTAACTTCGCCACTTCAAACTACTCCACATGCTTCTAGCTCTTGATATTGGAAATACCCGAATTAAAGCCGCTGTCTTTGAACACAATACCCTTGTGGAAGTAGTTTCTTTTCCGGAATTGGATTGGCAAACTAACCTCACTATTTTTCTAAACAAGTACCCAGAATGCAACGATTTGATTGTGGCTAGTGTAGGAAATATCTCGAAAGAGCAGTTTTTAGTTTTTGAAAACCGACTGATGGTACATTTTATTTCCCGCACTGATCGGTTTCCTTTTAAAAATTTGTACAGCACCCCCAATACCTTAGGAATAGACAGAATGGTTTTGGCTAGTGGAGCGGTATTGCAGTATCCGAAACAAAATCGGCTAGTGATTGATGCGGGCACTTGTATTACTTACGATTTCATAACCGACGAAGATCAATATTTAGGAGGTGCCATCGCGCCTGGGATTCAATTGCGATACGATGCAATGCATCAATTTACAGCCAAATTGCCTTTGTTGACAAGAAGTGTCCCTAAGCATTTTATTGGAAATACTACCGAGGAAGCAATGCATGTTGGAGTAGTGCAAGGTGTTCTTCATGAAATCGACGGTTTCATAGAGCAATACCGACTACAGTACCCAAAATTTATAATAATTTTAACGGGCGGAGACGCCGATTTTTTGGCTAACCAATTAAAAAATACCATATTTGCCAATTCAAATTTTCTTTTAGAAAGCTTGAACCAAACTTTTCAATATAAAATCAAAGATGATTAAAAAATTCATACTCCCTTTTTTCTTCCTTTTAGCTCTCACAGCACAAGCACAACAAGCAACTTCATCCCCTTATTCTTATTACGGAATTGGAGATGTTCGTTTTAAAGGAACCGCTGAAAATCGATTAATGGGAGGTCTTTCGGTTTTCCCAGATAGCATTCACGTTAACATACAAAATCCGGCCTCTTATGCTAGTTTGTTGTTAACAACCTATACCGTTGGAGGTTCTTTTAATGCTACAAAATTAAAAACGGCCTCTAAAAACGAAAAAGCGCAACGGTCAACGCTAGATTATATGGCAGTTGGAATTCCGTTAGGGAAATCAGGACTTGGATTTGGTTTGATTCCCTATTCTGCAGTGGGTTACCGAATCGGAAATGTAGATGCCGATGAAACCAGACACCGCTATGAAGGTTCCGGCGGTTTGAACAAAGTATTTGTAGGCTATGGTTATAAAATCCGCAAAAATTTTAGTATTGGAGCTGATTTGCAATACAACTTTGGAAAAATTGAAACAACAAACATCAAAAAACTGGTCATAGCGCAATTAGGGGCCAAAGAATTGAACACTTCCGAATTATCAGGAATTACACTAAATTTAGGATTGCAATACCAAAGAAAAATAAATACTAAATTAGATCTCTACAGTAGTTTGACTTATTCGCCAGAAACTAGTTTGAAGTCCAAAAATTCAAGAATTATTTCTTCGGTAGTTTATACAGACTATTTGACTTCAGATGTTGATCGGATGGGCGAATTGCTTTATCAAACCACCTTGAAATCTCCGAGTAAGTTTTCCTTTGGAGCCGGAATCGGACAAAATAAAAAATGGATGGTCGGAACGGAAGTTACGTTGCAGCAATTCAGTAAATTCGGAAATCGCAATAACGACCTTTCGAATGTAACGTATAAAAACGCTGTTAAATATAGCTTTGGAGGCTATTACATACCCAATTACACTTCTTTTTCAAGTTATATAGACAAAGTAACTTACCGGGCTGGTTTCCGATATGAAACTACCGGAATGGTTATCAATTCTGAATCGATACGCGATTATGCTATAACGGCTGGTTTCGGATTGCCTTTGGGCGGCGCATTCTCTAACCTAAATTTAGGTTTAGAATACGGAAGAAGAGGAACCGCAAAAGCCTTATTGGTTCAAGAAGATTATACGAATGTCGTGATCAGTTTGTCAATGAATGACCGATGGTTCGTGAAACGAAAATACGAGTAAATCGAAACCTTTCGAGTTGCGCTAAAAGGCTGCAGAATGAAAAACCTAAAAATAAGTACCGTGCTGTTCCTCTTCGCTGTTAGTGCAGCGCAGTGCTTCGTGGCTTGTGAAAGCAATTTCAAAGAGGTTCAGAAAATTAACTACTCGGAATTCATTCCCAGTGGTGAAGCTGAAAACTTTAATCTGAAATACACCGATTCTGGACGCATCAAATCAATCTTAGTAAGCCCGAGAATGCTGGATTATTCTAGCGTTTCTTTCCCTTTCACCGAATTTCCAGAAGGCGTTCACGTAACCATGTATGACAACAAAGGCAAAAAAACCTTCATTTCGTCAAAATATGCGGTAACTTTCAAAGGAACAAATCTAATCGATTTGCAGAATAATGTGAAAATCACCAATGAAACAGGTCAAATGCTCGAAACAGACCAACTCTATTTCGATCAAAAAAACGAGTGGTTTTTTACAGATAAAAAGTTTAAATTTACCGATCCAAAAGGGGTTTCCTTTGGAGAAGGCATCGATTTTAGTAAGGATTTCAAAATCGTAAATTCACAACGCATCAACGGAGAAGTCGATCAAGCAGATTAAAAAAACAACTTATGAATTACTTAAAGTATACCCAATACGTTTACCTGGTTTTTAGTGCCTTTTTCATTTATGACGGAGCAACCAAATGGAATTCAGAACAATCCCCTTGGTTGTCGTTTATAATTGCCGGAGTTTGTGTCTTCATGTTTTTCTTCCGAAGAAGTTTTGCCAAGAAATTTCAAGACCGAAACAAAAACGCCTAAACCATGGAGATTAGTATTATCATTCTATGCCTAATACTAGCCGCACTTTTCTCGGGAATGGAAATTGCTTTCGTTTCTTCGAACAAAATTTACCTGGAGATTGAAAAGAAACAACAAAATTTCATCTCGCAAGTCCTAACCAAACTTACCGAAAAACCTTCTAAATTCATCGCCTCGATGCTCGTTGGAAACACCATTGTTTTGGTAATCTACGGGTTTTTTATGGGCGAATTGCTAATGCGATGGATTGCACATTTGGGTTTTAATTTCACCAATCTCTCCAATATCTTAATTCAAACTACGCTCTCCACATTGCTAGTCTTGATTACGTCGGAGTTTTTACCTAAAGTGTTCTTCCAAATTTACGCCAACAGTTTTATCAAGTTTTTTGCGCTGCCAGCGTATTTCTTTTATGTGTTGTTTTACTTCATTTCCACATTCATCTTGTGGATTTCCGATTTTATTTTGCGAAAATTTTTCAAAACCGAAGGCGATCAAATTCCGTTGTTCTTCAGTAAAATCGAATTGGGAAACTACATTACGGAACAAATGAGTACCGTGGAAGATCACGAAAACATGGATTCTGAAATTCAAATTTTTCAAAATGCATTGGAATTTTCGGGAGTCAAAGCTCGAGATATTATGACGCCTCGAACCGAAATTTCTGCTGTTGAGATTCACGATTCTGTCACCGAATTGAAAAACAGATTCATCGAAACGGGTTATTCCAAAATATTGGTTTATCAAAATTCCTTGGACGATATTCTTGGGTATGTGCATTCCTTTGAATTGTTTAAAAAACCTAAAAGTATTAAATCGATTTTGATTCCGGTTGAGTTTGTGCCCGAAACCATTTTTATCAAAGAAGTACTGGATTTGCTGACCAAAAAAAGAAAAAGCGTCGCCATTGTTTTGGATGAATATGGCGGAACTTCCGGAATTATTACCGTAGAAGACATCGTCGAAGAACTTTTTGGAGAAATTGAAGACGAGCATGATGAAGTAGAAACCTTAATCGAAAAACAACTTTCGGAAGATGCCTATTTGTTCTCCACGCGATTGGATGTGGAATATATCAATCAAACCTTCAAGCTCAACATTCCCGAAAGCGATTCTTACGGTACTTTGGGCGGATTTATAGTAAATTATACCAAAGAAATCCCGCAAAAAGGCGAACAAATTACGATAGACAAATTTCATTTTACCATTGAAGAAGCCACGAATAAGAAGATCGAATTGGTGAAATTGGAAGTTCAAGAATAAAATATCAAAAAAAAATCAAAAATCGTGTAAATTATAACCGCACAACTATGGTTATTAAATAGATAATTGTATTTTCGCAAACTGAATTAAAAATTAACAATACTAAAAATGGCAGTTTTACAAAAAATTAGACAACGTTCGTTACTTCTAATCCTCGTTATTGGTTTTTCATTATTAGCATTTATTGTGCAAGATTTATATAGAAAAGGCGGTTTTAGCGAGACTTCAAAATATGTTGGTACCGTTAACGGAAAAGATATTGCTTTCGAAGACTTTAGAGTAAAAGTAAGCAACGTTGAAAAAAGTGGACAACAAGGAATGACTCCAACGCAAGCGGTAAACCGTGTTTGGGATCAAGAAGTTTCGATTGCATTATTGTCTGCAGAATTTGATAAATTAGGCATTCGTTCTTGCGAAAAAAGTATTTTGGAAATCTTCAAAGCAGATCAAAGTATTGGCCAGAATCCAGCATTCCAAACCAATGGCGCTTTTGATGTTGCCAAATTTAAAGAATATTTCAAATCCAATCCGGAGCAAGCGCAACTTTTGAAAGATAGAGAAAAAGACGCCGATTTGAATGCCAAATACCAAGCCTACAATACTTTAGTAAAAGGCGGAATGTATACCACAGAAAGCGAAGGAAAATTGAAATATAAAATGGAAGCTAACAAAGTGAACTTTGATTATGTTGCCGTTTTGTATTCTTCTATCAAAGATGCTGATATTAAAATTGCAGATGCTGAGATTACCGAATACATGAAGAAAAACGAAAAGAAATACAAAGCGGAAGAAACCCGTGAAGTAGAATACGTTTTAATTCAAGACAAAGCGTCGGCAGAAGACGAAAATGAAGTGAAAACCAACGTTAATGGGCTGTTGAATCAACGAGTAGTTTACAACCAAACTTCAGGAAAAAACGACACCATTCCAGGATTTATAGGCGCAGCCAATACCATTGAATTTGTAAATGCTAATTCCGATACTCCTTACGATTCTACGTATGTAGCTAAGAAAGATTTGCCGGCAGATGTAGCAGAAGCATTATTCAATTTGCCGCAAGGTGAAATTTACGGACCTTATATGAAGGGAGATTACTACTGTGTCTCAAAATCTATGGGTAAAAAAGTAGGGGTGAATGCCAAAGCAAGTCATATTTTGATTAGCTACGAAGGAACAAAAGTACCTAACAAAAAAGAGAAAAGAACTAAAGAACAAGCCAAAGCCAAAGCAGAACAATTGTTAGCCCAAGTGCAAGCAAACCCGTCTAGCTTTATGATGTTGGCCATGATGAACTCTGATGATTCTTCGGCACAACAAGGGGGTGATTTAGGCTATTTCAGTCAAGGTCAAATGGTAAAACCATTCAGCGATTTCGTTTTTAGCAATCCTATTGGAAAAATTGGTTTGGTTGAAACTGATTTCGGATTCCACATTATTAATGTGACTGACAAGCAAGATGCCGTTCGTTTGGCTACGATTGCTCAAAAAATTGAACCCTCAGAAACTACTTCCGATAAATTGTACACACAAGCTGTGAAATTTGAAATGGATGCTAATGAAAAAGATTTCGAAAAAGTAGCTAAAGCAGCTAAATTGCCATTGAATCCATCGGTAAAAGTAAAAGCTATGGATGAGAGTTTTGGAGCTACTGGAAACCAAAGACAAATTGTAAGATGGGCTTTCGACAAAGAAACCAATGTGGGTGATGTAAAACGTTTCGAAGTGGTAAACTTAGGAAATGTGATTGCGAAGTTGAAAAAAGTAAACGAAAAAGGATTGATGGCCATTGAAGATGCTCGTCCAAGTGTAGAGCCGCTTTTGAAAAACAAGAAAAAGGCCGCCCTAATTACAGCGAAAATGAAAGGGTCTTCTTTAGACGCTATTGCAAAAGCTTCTGGAGTAACGGTTCAACAAGCGGTTGATTTGACTGTAGAAAATGCAAACATTCCAAATGCAGGATTCGAAAGAAGAGTGGTAGGAACAGCATTCGCAATTGGAGTCAATAAAGTATCGGCTCCAATCGAAGGAACTTCTGGAGTGTATGTTATAAAACCAACGTTGGTTACCAAAGCACCAGTATTACCAAAGTATACTGATTATGTTGCTAAAGTAAATTCACAAGTGGCAGGATATGCTGGCAGAGTGATTCCGGCTTTGAAAGAAGAAGCAGAAATTGAAGACAATAGAACCAAATTCAATTACTAAGAATTGAATGCAAAATAAAAAAAACCCGGCTATAACAGTCGGGTTTTTTTATAGAATCATGTCGGCATAAGGAATCACGATTTGGAAACCTTTTTCATGAAAATACGAGGTCGGATTTTCTTTGGAATAGGCTAGTATAAAATCGCCACCCCAAGCGCCAAGACTTTTGACCGAACCTTGAAAATCGGGAAACAAGTTTTCTTTTACGGTTGGTAATTCTAATAGAGCACTCAAAATGTGTTCGTGTTCTTGCAGGAGCAACTGAAAACGCAATCCGTCATTGGTTTGAAGTAACGCGGTTGTTATTTTATCCGTTTGTAGAATGATGTTGTCTAAAGCGGTTCTTTTTTGTTGGTAAGATGCGATGGCACTTTTACTATTTTGCTTTTGATTCAGGTAAACGAAATACAAATGGTTTCGACATTCCGGCACAAAAGCAACGGGTTTTACCAAAGGTTTTCCAGAATCCAGACAATATAAAATAGGCGTGTCATTTTGCGCACAAGCAATATCGTAGCCACTACCTCCAAAACTATTTTTGAGCAGCGCAAAAGCATCGATTTCGAGCCATTGGGCTATATTGTTGATTAGTGTAGACGAAGTGCCCAAACCCCAAAATTTAGGAAACGTCAAATGGGTGCTGATGCGAAAGCCTTCGTTATGTTTTAAAAAAGACGGATTTAAAAGGCCTGCTTCATGAAGAATTTCTATTAAAGTGTTTTTTACGGGTTGTTCGGAGAATGAAATTTTATTTTCAATTTCCGAGTATAGAAAAGTATCTTCAAACCAAATGCTGCCGTCGGCATCGTAGCTTGTCCAATGAATTTCTTTTGAATCGCTAGTTTCGACGATTAAATCCTGACCGA
>CALPUN020000109.1 GCA_943326765.2 Bifidobacterium breve
TATACCAACTATCTCCATGAACAGTCTCAAAAATTCCTTAGCGATGGTTTGCTGATTATCGAAAACAACATTTTGAAAACAACAAAAAAAGGAAAGTTTTTGACCGATGGAATGGCAAGTGATTTGTTTTTGGTAAATTTGGATTAGAAAAATAACCGCAAGGAGCGCAAAGTATACGCAAGGAGCGCAAAGTTTTGATGAATTTAGAAATAGATATACGCCACGAGTCCAATGTTTTTATGTTATGAATGAAAATGAATTATCTAGAATTGTGTTTAATGATGCTATGAAAGTGCACCGAAATTTAGGACCCGGACTTTTAGAAAGTAGTTATGAAGAGTGTTTGTTTTACGAATTAAATAAATCGGGACTACTAATCGAAAGACAAAAACCGTTGCCTTTAGTTTATGAAGAAGTCAAATTGAATGTTGGTTATCGTGTTGATTTATTAGTTGAGAATAAATTAATTATCGAATTAAAATCAGTAGAAGCTTTGAATGAAATTCACTTCGCGCAGGTATTAACTTATTTGAAATTATCTAATTGTAAATTAGGGATGCTAATTAATTTTAATGTTACTTTAATCAAAAACGGAATTAAACGAATCGCGAACAATCTCTAGCGACCTTTGCGTAAATCTTTGCGAACCTTGCGGTAAAAAAAATGAAAGCTACAATCACAACCAAAAATAAAACCATAGAAGTCAATTTGTCTCAGCCAATTGATTTATCGATTCCACTGACCAATACCGACAAAAATCCTATAGCATGGTACCTCGAAAAACCAGTGATAGCCCCCGTTCGATTTGGAGATTGGGTTGGCAAAGTATCCGAAGGAAGTTCGGCAACTAACTTCAACAATATTTACTTTAACCCGCACGGACATGGGACACATACCGAATGTTTAGGACACATTACCAAAGAATTTTACAGTATTAATCAATCGTTACAACACTTTTTCTTTTTGGCAGAAGTAATTTCCGTATCCCCCGAAATACAAGGCGAAGATTCGGTAATTACAAAACTGCAAATCGAAAAAGCGTTGAAAGGGAAAACACCAGAAGCGATTATCATTCGAACGCTTCCTAATGAATTAGAGAAACAATCGATGAAATACTCGAATACGAATCCACCCTATTTGCAGGAAGCAGCCGCGCTTTTCATTCGAGAAATCGGAATCCAGCATTTATTAATTGATTTGCCTAGCGTCGACAAAGAACATGACGAAGGAAAATTGATGGCGCACAAAGCGTTTTGGAATGTCACCGATGTCACCAATTTGAATCCCGATGCACGAATAAGCGCTACAATAACAGAGCTTATTTTTGTTGCGAATGAAGTAACTGATGGAAGTTATTTGCTAAATCTTCAAATCGCCGCTTTCGAAAATGATGCAAGTCCGAGTAAACCTATTTTATATGCGATATTAAATTCTGATTAAAGTATGATTACCGTTTCTACTGATAAAACACAATTGAATGTGCCGTTCCTTCAGAATTTTCTGAAAGATATTTATTGGGCTGCTGGACGAACGATGGAAGAAGTTCAAACTACAATTGACAGTTCTTTTTGTTTTGGAATTTATCTCGACGGCGAACAAATTGGCTTTGCCCGTGTGGTAACAGACTATGTGGTTTTTGCTTATTTGATGGACGTTTTTATAGACAAAGCCCATCGCGGGAAAGGATATGCTTCGGTTTTAATAGGAGCCATGATGAATGAACCGCAATTGAAAAAAATTAAAATTTGGCGCTTGGCTACTACCGATGCTCATTTTTTATATGAAAAGTTTGGTTTTAAACTCTTGGAGCATCCCGAAAAATTAATGGAAAAAGTTATCTTATGAAAACAGTACTTCAAAAGGAGGAAGTGTCGTTATTTCTCTTAGCCATTTTGTTGTATTTGTTAGGAATTTACCTAGCGAATCCAATCGTGCAACTTGTTGGAATTATTCTATTTCCCCACACCGCCATGGATCGGTTGATGGGTTACGGATTGAAATACGAAACCGGATTTAAGTATACTCACTTTGGATTTTAAAAAAAAAGCATCATGAACATTGAAACGTTTTTTGAATACTGTCTTTCAAAGAAAGGGGTTACCGAGCATTTTCCGTTTGATGCGGATACTTTAGTTTTTAAAGTAGGAGGAAAGATGTTTGCCTTAGCGTCATTAAAGGAATGGGAAAAAGGCGAACCTGCCACCAATTTAAAGTGCGACCCAGATTACGCCGAAGAATTGCGAGCGCAATACGATGACATCCAGCCCGGATTTCACATGAGTAAAGTGCATTGGAATACCGTAAAAATCAATCACGATGTTTCGGATGCTTTTGTCAAAGAGTTAATCACCCATTCCTATGATTTGGTTTTCAAAAGTTTGTCAAAAAAAACACAAGCAGAAATTATGGCAATCGACAATTAGCGGTTACTTTTGCAAAAAAATTGTATAAAAGCTACGACCATGAATGAGACCATAAGAAAATTTCTGAACGAAGAACAAGATCCGAAAGCCATTGAGAAAATCACTTCAAAACTAAAAGATTTGCTCATGAAAGGGGAAGAAGTGGGGTATATTGGTGTGCAAAAAAAACCAGCCATAACCGTTTTTCCCGATAGTATCGTTTTGACCAATAAAAGAATTATCATTTGTAAGCCAAAGAATCTCGGACTTTCAATGGATTTCACTGATTACAATTGGGACGATATCGAGGCCACTTTCGTTAAAGAGAACATTTTAGGTTCTGAGTTTTCGTTCAGTACCAAAACCGAGTTGACGATTTCTATCGATTACATTCCGAAAGTGCAAGCCCGAAAGATTTTCACTTTTGCGAAAGAACAATTGGATGTTTTGAAAAATGGAGGAACACCAATAACAGTGTCAGCAATAGAGGAAGTTCAAATTTTTGAAGCAGATAAGGAAGTGCAAATAGAAGAAATAGAAACGGAAGAAGTCACCAATTTTGCTGAGATTATCCCGGTTTTGCCAACTGCTTTTAATTCTGAAAATCAATTTCAAAATGGATCGCCAGAAGTTTCTAGTGAAAAAGCCTATTCTGAATTGTCGCAAGACGAACTTTTCGAAAAATTGCAGAATTATAAAAAACTGCTAGACAATGGCTTGATTTTGCAAGGCGAATATGATGCTTTTAAGAAAGAAATTTTAAGTTATATGTAGATTTTACCCTTAAAACTAAAATCCAAAAAAACCAACAATAATCTTGTTGGTTTTTTTTAAGCTTACCCGCTAACGATGAACAGGATTACTGCAGTAAAAAAAGCAGTGGTACCAATACCAATGTATTTGTTTTGTTTCCCATCGAAGTAACCTTCTAGAAGGTTATTTGCTACCCCAGAAGCTGAGAAGAAAGAATGTTTGAACAGAATTGGATTAATTTTTTGATGATGATTTATAAATTGCTAACGGCAACCCTTTTACGTTCTTAGGATACTTTGATTTTATTTGGTTTACGGAAAGATTTCTTTTAGAATTTCCTTGCGGAATTGCATTTAAAATTGTGTTATTTTGCAAGACTTTTTTAACCGACAATCATGCAACAACGTGTTTTAATTATTGGTTTTGTTTGGCCCGAACCGAATTCTTCTGGAGCGGGAACGCGCATGATGCAACTTATCGAATTGTATTTGAAATACGATTGTAAAGTCACGTTCGCCTGCGCGGCGGCGGATAGTGAATTCATGTTTGATGTAACCACTTTGGGTGTTGAAAAAGTATCGATTGTACTCAATGATGCTAGTTTTGATTCGTTTGTAAAAAGCTTAAATCCAGATATCGTTCTGTTTGATCGTTTTATGGTAGAAGAACAATTTGGATGGCGGGTGGCAGAACAATGTCCGAATGCGCTGCGGATGTTAGACACCATTGACTTGCATTCCTTGCGCCTTGCGCGTCAAAAAGCGGTGAAAGAGCACGTGGCGATGCAATCGGAAGATTTGTTTTCGGATACGGCAAAACGAGAAATTGCTAGTATTTTGCGTTGCGACATTTCGTTATTGATTTCCGAAATTGAAATTGGAATTCTAGAAGCGCAGTACAAGATTGATCCCAAGCTGTTGTATTATTTGCCCTTTTTGGTGGACGAAATCGACGAGACTACTGTGAATCTTTGGCCAACATTTGAAGACCGTAAGGATTTTGTTTTTATTGGAAATTTCCTGCACGAACCCAATTGGAATGCTGTTCAGTATTTAAAAGAAACGGTTTGGCCTTTGCTTAGGGCAGCATTGCCAGAAGCGAGTCTTCATATTTATGGGGCTTATGCCAATCAAAAAGTGTTGCAATTACACCAACTAAAAGAGCGGTTTTTGATCAAAGGGCGCGCGGCCAATGCCTATGATGTAGTGTCGAAAGCTCGGGTAGTGGTAGCGCCCATTCGCTTTGGAGCGGGTGCCAAAGGCAAGTTGATTGAAGCGATGCAATGCGGAACTCCTAGTGTTACGACGGTCATTGGTGCCGAATCGATGCAAGGCGATTTACCTTGGAATGGGGTGATTTCGGATGACGTTGAAACCATGGTTGCTGCGGCGGTAGCATTGTATCAGAATCAAGAACTATGGGAAGAAGCACAACAACGAGGCGTTGTCATTGTCAACGAACGGTATTCTAAAACCTTATTTGAGGCTGATTTTATGAAACATATTGTTGAAATCCAACAGCAGCTAAAGCAACACCGTTTGGCTAATTTCATGGGTGCTATTTTGATGCACCATACGACCGCTAGTACCAAATATATGTCGCGTTGGATTGAATCCAAAAATAAATAATCTAAAGGATTCGAAGTTGCGTTAGGGATGGAGTGGAAATCCTTTTGTTTTTTCTTTAAAAACAAAAGATTGGGAACGGAAGCCCGCCCGAAGGGAACGCCAAAAAAAATCCGTTCTAAAAGAATAGAACGGATTGTATGGCTTTGTTATTTACTCAATTCGACAAAATATTTGTAAAACAACGGAATGGTTTCAATCCCTTTTAGGTAATTGAAAATCCCGAAATGCTCATTGGGCGAGTGAATGGCATCGCTATCTAGTCCAAATCCCATTAGAATGGTTTTGCTTTTCAGTTCTTTTTCGAACAAAGCCACGATAGGAATGCTTCCTCCGGAACGCACGGGAATTGCCGCAACGCCAAAGGTTACTGTATAGGCTTTGTTGGCGGCTTTATAGCCAACACTATCGGTTGGGGTGACATAACCTTGTCCGCCGTGATGCGGTTTTACTTTTACGGTAACGCCTTTTGGAGCGATGCTGATGAAATGGTTGGTGAACAATTCGGTGATTTCTACCCAGTCTTGGTGCGGCACTAAGCGCATAGAAATTTTTGCAAAAGCTTTACTTGCGATCACGGTTTTAGCCCCTTCGCCAGTGTAGCCGCCCCAAATTCCGTTCACGTCAAGGGTAGGGCGAATGGAGTTTCTTTCGTTGGTTACATATCCTTTTTCGCCGTAAATGTCGTTAAGGTCTAACGCTTTTTTGTAGTTCTCTAAATTGAAAGGGGCTTTCGCCATTTCGGCGCGTTCCTCTAAAGAAAGTTCTTCTACTTTATCGTAAAAACCAGGAATGGTAATGTGATTGTTTTCGTCGTGTAGGGAAGCAATCATTTTGGTCAATACGTTAATGGGATTCGCCACTGCACCACCGTATAAGCCGGAGTGCAAATCGCGGTTCGGGCCGGTAACTTCGACTTCTACGTAACTTAATCCGCGAAGTCCAGTGGTAATGGAAGGTTGTTGGTTTGAAATCATTCCGGTATCGGAAATTAAAATCACATCGCAGGCTAATTTTTCTTGATTGCGTTCTACGAACCAGCTTAGGCTTTTGGAACCCACTTCTTCTTCCCCTTCAATCATGAATTTTACGTTACAAGGCAACGTCTTGGATTGCACCATGTATTCTAAGGCTTTCACGTGCATGTACATTTGACCTTTGTCATCACAAGAACCACGGGCGAAAATAGCCCCTTCGGGATGAATTTCGGTGGTTTTAATTACGGGTTCGAAAGGCGGTGATGTCCACAACTCCATCGGATCTGGGGGTTGCACATCGTAATGGCCGTAGACTAAAATAGTGGGTAAATTGCGATCGATTATTTTTTCACCGTAAACGATAGGATAACCTGGAGTGTCGCAGATTTCAACGAAGTCACACCCTGCTTTTTCTAAGCTGATTTTCACCGCTTCTGAGGTATCTATAACATCTTGGGAATAGGCGGGATCAGCGCTTACGGAAGGGATTTTTAGTAATTCAATTAATTCGGAGATGAAGCGATCTTTGTGCTGCTGCACATAGGATTTTATTGTGTCCATAAAGTATTTAAGATTTTATAGATTCAAAAGTACAAAAAAGTATGCTAAAAAAATTGATAATTGACGATTGATAATTGATAATTATCTTTATATTTGCACCCACAAACGGTAGTTCACCGAACACCTCTTTAAATAAAAGTTTAGTGAGGGAATTCAGCGGATATGGTGAAATTGGTAGACATGCCAGACTTAGGATCTGGTGCCGCAAGGCGTGTAGGTTCGAGTCCTATTATCCGCACTCAAATAATCTCTAAAGCGTTAATTTTAAACGATTTAGAGATTTTTTATTTTAATATTCCCCGATAATTCCCCGAATTTTGATTTTTCATGTTACCTCATTTAATTTCATTAAATTCGATTAATTATTATAAAATAGATTAAATGGAACTTAAATTTTTTAATATTCTTGATATACGAACTTTTTCCGATAAGTCGGAAAGTGAACAAAAAGCTATATTAATTGAAACCAATATTTATAAGAAAGGTAAAAGCATTAAAGTTGACTTTATTTTAGAAGAGGGAGAAATTCGGAGAGGTAGCACTAGTTATCCAAAGTATCTAGGTCAAGATTTTGAATTTAATGGTATTGATTACAAATTAAATGATGATTTTTTAAATGAAGTGTTTAATGAATGTTTCAACTATTATAAATTTCATTATGTTCCACTAATTGAAAATTATATAGAAACTATAAAACTTCAAGCAGAATTTTCTGGAGAAAATTTTATTACAGAACTTCGTCAGAAAGAAAATAAAAGTTACATTGATTATCTTCAAAAAAAACTTTTCAAAAAACTCCATAATTCAGATTTTGAAAATCAGCAACAACATTTTGATATTCTCAAAAGTTTTCTAAGCATAAATTGGTATGATTTATCAGATTATATATTTGGATTAAACAATATTTCAAGTTATCACATTGTTTCAAATTATTACAGCTATGTAAGAATGAAACGGACATTGATTTTTTTAAACTCAAAAAGTGTAATAGATGAAGTGGTTGAAATAGATAATCAAAAATTCAGCAGACCAAAATTTATTGCAATGCTAAATGAGTTAGGTTTTTTTAAATGGGAAACGATTAAAGATTTATCCAATGATCAAAAAGCAAAAATTATTTTAGCGTTACTACAACAAGATTATAATAACAAAAACGCTATTCATAATGTTGTAAAGAATTTCCAAGCACTAAATCCACAAAGTGAATTAAATCCCAAAAAATTTACTGCAAACACTCATATAGTAGCAGTAAAGAAGATTTTAAATACAATAAATAACAAATTGTAATTGTGTCTATTTGAATTTGGTGGAATAAGTTAGTGGATTCCACCCCTCTTAATGTGAATTAATTTTGACTCATAATAATTCAAACAAATTAATATTATGAGAGA
>CALPUN020000110.1 GCA_943326765.2 Bifidobacterium breve
TAAAAAACAACTACACCACTTTAATCATTGCCGATCACGGAAATTGCGAAACCATGATCAATCCTGATGGAAGTCCGAATACGGCGCACACTACGAATCCCGTTCCGATTATTTTAGTGGATCCTGAATTGAAAACAATTCATGATGGTGTTTTAGGCGATTTGGCTCCGACCATTTTAGAACTCATGGGTATTGAAAAACCAGAAGTGATGACACAGCACTCTTTGCTGTAAAATATTTGAACACGAATTTCACGAATTAATCCGTGCTAATTCGTGAAATTCGTGTTGAACAAAAAGGCTTCCCATTAGGAGCTTTTATTTTTACATTTTATTAAGCAAATTGTAATATTCTCTTTCAATATTTTCCCGATGATTCGGATGCGCAATCCGAACCAACTCGACTGCCCGTTGGCGTAAGGTTTTGCCATACAAATCAGCAATCCCATATTCCGTAATCACATAATGAATGTGACCTCTTGTGGTTACTACTCCAGCACCTTGTTTCAAGAAAGGAACAATGCGGGTTTCTCCTCGTTTGGTGGTAGAGGGTAGTGCTATAATTGCTTTTCCACCCGGGCTTAGCGAGGCTCCTCTAATAAAATCCATTTGACCTCCTACTCCGGAATACATTTGTGGTCCTATAGAATCGGCACAAACCTGACCGGTTAAGTCCACTTCAATAGCCGAATTGATCGCAATCATGTTGGGGTTTTTTCGAATGCGTGCCGTATCGTTAACCATCGAAGACTCTTTCATTTCTATAAATGGATTGTCGCTGACAAAATCATACAATCGTTTGGATCCAATTAAGAACGTCGCCAAAACTCGTCCTCGCAAGGTGCCTTTATAGTTGCAATTGATAACATCATTCTCAATCAAATCAATAACACCATCGGAAAACATTTCGGTATGTAATCCCAAATCTTTGTGGTTTTTCAATTTGCTTAAGGCGGCATTCGGAATGGAACCGATACCCATTTGCAAGGTGCTTCTATCGTCAATCAAGGATGCTACATAGCCGCCTATTTTTTCTTCTTCTGCTGAAAATGGAGTAACGTCGTGAGAATAAATCGGCACATCAACTTCTACCAAATAATCAATTTCGGAGACGTGTAGAATTCCGTCTCCAAAAGTTCTGGGCATTTGCGGATTGACCTGAGCCACTACAATTTTGGCGTTTTCTATAGCAGCTACAGTCGCTTCAACAGAAACGCCCAGCGAACAATATCCATGGCGATCTGGAGGCGAAACATGAATGAACGCCACATCGATAGGCAAGACATTTTTTCTAAAAAGGTGTGGCAATTCACTTAAAAAAACGGGGGTATAAGAACCATTTCCTGCTTTCAAAGTGTGCCGAACATTGGCTCCGATAAAAAAGGAATTCACGTGAAAACTTTCGGCTAAATCCGGATTGGCATAGCGTGCTTCTCCTTCCGTGTGCAAGTGACACACTTCCACATTTCGCAATTCGGAAGCTCTTTCAGTTAGCGCATTGGCTAAAATTGTAGGTGCGGCAGCAGCAGCTTGCAGGTAAACCCGGTCTCCCGATTTTACGACTTTTACAGCCTCTTGAGCCGTTACATATTTACTCATGATGTGTAGAATTTAGTTCAAATTTAAGGCAAATCTGCTTTCAAAAACATGACAATTCTCATTTGAGAAATGCTATTGAAAAAAATCTCTTGAAAATCGTTACTTTTGCCGACAGAAATACACGAATATGATTATCCCAAAAACAAGAGAAGAAATTGAATTGATGCGCGAAAGTGCGCTGATTGTTTCAAAAACTTTAGGAATGATCGCCGGAGAAATTAAACCAGGCGTGACCACTTTATACCTTGACAAACTAGCCGAAGCATTTATTAGAGATCACGGCGCGGTGCCTAGTTTCTTAGGGCTTTACGGTTTTCCGAATTCACTTTGCATGAGTCCGAACGCACAAGTGGTGCATGGTATTCCCAACAATATTCCGCTTCAAGAAGGCGATGTGATTTCGGTAGATTGTGGTGCCTTCAAAAACGGCTACCATGGCGATCATGCATATTCCTTTGAAATTGGCGAAGTGGCTCTTGAGACAAAGAAACTGTTGCAAGTCACTAAAGAATCGTTGTACATTGGAATTCGCGAGTTTAAAATTGGAAATCGTGTGGAAGATGTAGGCAATGCTATTCAAAAATACACTGAATCTCATGGCTACGGAGTTGTTCGCGAACTAGTAGGCCATGGCTTGGGTCAGAAAATGCATGAAGATCCGGAAATGCCTAATTACGGGAAACGCGGTCGGGGCAAACAATTTATTGAAGGCATGGTCGTCGCTATTGAGCCTATGATTAATATGGGAACTAAGAACATCAAACAATTGAAAGACGGCTGGACGATTTTAACTGCCGATGGAAAACCAAGTGCTCACTTTGAACACGATGTGGCGCTCATCGATGGCAAACCGGAATTGCTTTCTACTTTTGCCTACGTATACCAAGCTTTAGGCATCGTTAGTACTGAAGAAGATGAGTTTAGAAGAACGCCGTTGAAATTATAACACGAATTACCACGAATTATATATGCCTAATATTATTTTATATGCACGATTTATTTCTGAAAGAAGAAGCATACCAAATCATTGGTATTTGTATGGAAGTACATAACATTCTTGGAAAAGGACATAGTGAAGTTATTTATGGAGATGCCCTTGAATATGAATTCACTTGAAACAATATTCCTTTTAAGAGAGAGGTAAAATACAATATTATCTATAAGGATATTATTTTACCGCATCACTATTTTGCTGATTTTGTGGTTTACCACGAAATCATTTTTGAAATAAAAGCCATTCAAAGTATATCCACCAGCGAAATCAAACAAACCTTAAATTATCTTGCCGCATCGAAAAACAAACTTGGACTCTTAGTTAATTTTGGAGAAGACAGTCTTAAATACAAAAGAATAATTCTTTAACTTAACCCTATAATTCGTGTCCATTTGTGAGATTCGTGTTATTTTTTTATCATCCTATGAAATCAGCATTTAAATTCATCCTCAACACCATCCCTCGTCCCATCCTAATTCGGTTGAGCTATCTCGCACGACCTGTTTTAGCTTTAGTATTAAAAGGAACTACATTCACCGATCCGATTGACGGAAAAAGTTTTCGAATGTTTCTTCCCTATGGCTACGGAACCCAACGCAACAATGTGCTTTCGCCTAGTACGCTTTCTTTAGAAAGACACCGACTGCTTTGGTTGTATCTTCAAAACGAAACCGACTTTTTTACAGCACCTAAAAAAGTGCTCCACTTTGCTCCAGAACAAGCGTTTTATTCGCGCTTTCGCCAGCAGAAAAATTTAGAGTATACCACTACCGACTTGCTGTCGCCCTTGGCGGATGTGAAAGCGGATATTTGTAATTTACCTTTTGACGACAACACTTACGATTTGATTTTGTGCAATCACGTGTTGGAACACATTCCCGATGACACCAAAGCCATGCAAGAATTGTATCGCGTTTTGAAGCCGGGCGGCATGGGGATTTTTCAAATTCCGCAAGATCTTTCCCGAGCCACCACTTATGCCGATGACAGTATTCTTGATCCCAAAGAACGGGCTGCCATTTTCGGGCAATACGACCACGTTCGCGTGTATGGTCGCGACTATTTTGACAAATTGAGACGTATCGGATTCAAAGTAATTGAAGAAGACTATACTGTTACGATTCACCCCGAATTGGTTGAAAAATATTGCTTGGCACCGGGCGAAATCATTCCGGTTTGTTACAAATAAAATTCTGCGTTTTAGCCTTTTTTTAAGAATGGAACTACAACATTATTTGTTATATTTACCGTTCTGAAAACTAGTTCGTTATGCTTAAACCTTATTTTACGCTGCTTCTGATTCTGTTTGCTTTTGAATTTTCGAATGCACAAGCCGAAAAAGAAGTCCTTCCGCCTTTTAATATTAAAACCATTTCCTTTACTCAAAACGGGCAAAATATTATTCCTTTAATCAAATTAGGCGATTCGTTCCAATTGCAATTTGACGATTTATACGGTAATGAAGCGAATTATTACTACCAATTTGTGCATTGCGATTACGATTGGAAACCTTCCCAACTTTCTAGAAACGAATACTTAAGAGGTTTTGACGACCAACGCATTCAAGATTATACCAATTCGTTTAATGCGCTTCAACTTTATTCACATTACAAAGTGCAATTCCCAAACCAAAAAACGGCGCTTTTAGTGAGCGGCAATTACGTCATCAAAATACTCAATGAAGATCGTGAAGTGGTATTCTCCCGACGGTTTATCGTCTATGAAGAATTGGTTTCTGTTCCGATGCAAGTTAAACGAGCCCGTGATGTGAAAGACCTTGCTTACAAGCACAACATCGATTTTTCAATTAAATCGACGACGATACAATTCCAAAGTCCGTTAAGCAATGTCAAAGTCCTTTTACTTCAAAACGGTCAGTTGAATACGGGGATTACCAACATCAAACCGATGTATACTATTGGCAATGACTTAATTTACAAATACAACTCCGAAACCCAATTTTGGGGAGGCAATGAGTTTCGCTATTTTGAAAACAAAGACATTCGAGCTGCCACTAGCAATGTAGCTTCGATCGATTCGAACGGTGGGGTTTATAATGGGCATTTGTATACCGATGCGGCACGCTCTAAAAATCAATACAGCTATGCGCCCGACATCAATGGAAATTTCCTTATCAAAAATTTGAATGCCGAAAACAATGAGATTGAAGCCGATTATGCTTGGATTTTCTTCAGTCTTACGGCTCCGAGTTATTATGGGAAAAACGACATTTACATCAATGGCATGTTCAACAATTATGCGTTAACGCCGGAATGCAAAATGGATTATAACGAAGAAAAAGGAATCTATGAAAAAGCCATCATGATCAAACAAGGCTTCACGAATTACCAATATGTAGTGGCTGATAAATCTCTGAAAATAGACAACGAAAACGCTATCGACGGGAACTATTACCAAACCGAAAGCAACTATTTTACTATCGTTTATTATAAAGAAAACAACCAACGCTATGATCGTGTAATTGGAAAAGGAGTGGCCAGTTCTGTAGACATTGTTAATTAATAAATTTAACGTTATATTTTCATTTAAAATGCTAGTTTTCGTAAATTTGACATCACTAATCGGATAAAGAATCATCATGGTTTCACAAATAACAAGAGGAATAAAAATTTCGGTTCTTACGACTTTTGAAGGTACCTACTTCAAAAATCATAAGATTCATTTTGCCTTTAGTTACGAAGTTTCCATCGAAAACCACAGCAAAGATTCAGTGCAACTTACCTCAAGACATTGGGAAATTTTCGATTCGCTCAACGATATAGAAATCGTAGATGGCGAAGGGGTTATCGGGAAAAAACCAGTACTCAAACCCGGCGAAACGCATACATACAGTTCGGGTTGTTTGCTCTCTTCCCCTTTTGGAGCTATGAGCGGCTATTTTAACATGATTAATTTCACGACCACCAAGAACTTTAGCGTCATTGTACCTTCCTTTAAATTGAGTGCTCCGTTTGCTTTAAATTAATTTTTTTGGAGCTGTTCCGGCTATCCGTTCCAATTTCCAAGAAACCTTTGTACTTTTGTCCTCAAATTCTTGTCAGATCTAAAACTCTAATAATCCAGTAATCTAAAAAATATGCTCAAAGGATTCTTTCACGTACCCAAAGCAGTTAACGAACCTGTAAAATCGTACGCCCCCAATTCGCCCGAAAAAGCAGCCGTACTTGCCGCTTATAAAAAAATGTGGAACGAAAAAATCGACGTGCCTCTTTACATCGGAAGCGACGAAATTAAAACCGGAAATACTAGAAACATGACGGCACCTCACGACCACCAACACGTGGTAGGAACCTATCATTTGGCTGAGAAAACCCATATAGAAAAAGCGATTGCTAATGCGTTAGACTCGAAAATAAAATGGGCTAATCTTGCTTGGGAACAGCGTGCTGCTATTTTCTTAAAAGCTGCAGAATTGATTGCCGGACCATATCGCGCCCGAATCAATGCCGCTACTATGATTGCTCAATCGAAAACTGTTTTTCAAGCGGAAATTGATGCGTCTTGTGAGTTAATTGACTTCTTGCGCTATAACGTAGAGTTCATGACTCAAATATACAACGACCAACCCAAATCGGATTCAGCAGTTTGGAATCGTTTGGAATACCGCCCTTTAGAGGGATTTGTTTATGCGATTACGCCGTTTAACTTTACTGCAATTGCAGCGAACCTTCCAGCAAGTGCTGCTATGATGGGCAATGTTGTACTTTGGAAACCGAGCGACAGTCAAGTGTTTTCAGCCAAAATTATTATCGATATTTTCAAAGAAGCCGGATTGCCGGATGGAGTCATCAATGTGGTTTTTGGCGATGCGCAAATGATTAGTGAAACTGTTTTTGCTAGTCGGGATTTCGCCGGAGTGCACTTCACGGGATCAACTCATGTTTTTAAAGACATTTGGAAAACCATTGGAACCAACATTCACCATTACAAAACTTATCCAAGAATCGTGGGAGAAACCGGTGGAAAAGATTTTATTTTGGCTCATCCTAGCGCCAATGTAAAACAAGTAGTCACCGGCATCGTTCGGGGTGCTTTTGAATTTCAAGGTCAAAAATGTTCTGCTGCTTCTAGAGCTTACATTCCTAAAAGTTTGTGGAGTGCGGTAAAAGAACAATTAATTACGGATGTCAAATCGCTTAAAATAGGTTCTCCGGAAGATTTTGGAAACTTTATTACGGCGGTGATTCACGAAGGTTCTTTTGACAAATTAGCGAGTTATATTGACCAAGCTAAAAAAGATGTCGATGCCGAAATCATAGTGGGAGGCCATTACGACAAATCGAAAGGGTACTTTATCGAACCTACAGTTATCGTAACTACGAACCCAAAATATTCTACTATGGAAACCGAATTGTTCGGCCCGGTAATTACGATTTATGTTTACGAGGATACTCAGTGGAATGAAACCTTAAAATTAGTAGATGAAACCTCTGAATATGCTTTGACAGGTGCTGTTTTTAGCCAAGACCGTTACGCTATTGAAGAAGCAACTATTGCCCTTCAAAATGCTGCCGGAAATTTCTACGTGAATGACAAACCTACGGGAGCTGTTGTGGGTATGCAACCTTTTGGTGGCGCTAGAGCTTCGGGAACGAATGACAAAGCGGGATCCGCCTTGAATTTGCTGCGTTGGGCTTCACCGAGAACGATCAAAGAAACCTTCGTCACTCCTGAGGATTATCGTTATCCGTTTTTAGGGGAATAAAGAAAATACATTTTAAGAAAAGTCCAATCGTTGTATTGGACTTTTTTTTATGGGTTACAGTATTCAATTATTTTGTAGATTTGATTTTTTTTAACCACATACTCTATGAAAACAAAATTACTCTTTGGAATACTCTTGGTTACTTTTTGCAGTGTTGCTCAAACCCCGATTAATTCTTTTTATATCGACGACAACGCTAATTTTACAGTAGTATCTTCTAATACAGTTATCAATCAAACGGATTCTGGAGCGAATCAAGTATGGAATTTTGATCAATTGGTCAACATTGGGAATTCGACTTATACCAATTCACTTCCTACGCCGGCTCAAGTCACTACTTTTCCGAACACTACTGCTATCA
>CALPUN020000111.1 GCA_943326765.2 Bifidobacterium breve
GCCCTGTCAACCAATGTGGTTAGAGGAACTGCGAATACTATTACTATTACTCCAGCTTGGACAACTACAGCCTTTAAGGAAGGGTATGCGGTATGGATTGACTACAACAAAAATGGTGTGTTTACTGATACAGGGGAGTTAGTTTTTTCGAAAGCGGCTTCAACAACTACGCCTGTTTCTGGCACTTTCACGATTCCAGCCACGGCAACTCTTGGCGCTACACGAATGAGAGTTTCTATGAAATACAATGCAATTCCTGCCGCTTGTGGGGCTATTGCTTACGGGCAAGTAGAAGATTACTCGGTTAACATTACCGCTACGGCATTAACCGGATTAGTTGCTGAAAACGGAATTGATTCAGAGGTAATAGACATCACTCTTTATCCAAATCCGGTTGAAAACAGGTTGTATGTAGGCACTTCAAACACTACCAATTTGAATGCCTCGTATTCGATTATCAATCATTTAGGGCAAGAAGTGAAACAAGGAAAATTAAACACGGAAGGAATTGATGTTTCTGATTTGAGAACTGGAATGTATTTCCTAAAAGTAACCGCAAATCAAAAAACGATTTCTAAAAAATTCATCAAAAAATAAAAACTCTTTTTTGTAAAAAAAGCTTCGCATATAAAAATGCCCCAAAAAGTTAGACACTCTTTGGGGCATTTTTATATGCGAAGAAAGGTAAAGTATGAGTTCCCATTTAAGTTAGAATATCTAGAATTAGTTATAAAGAAACATTGTTCTTTGGATATGTTATTTTACTTTAAAAAAACCAACTCGCCACGAATATCGCCGCAATCACACAAATCAAATCCACTAAAAGCATGGTCCCTAAAACATATCTGGTGTTCTTTACTTTGATACTTCCAAAATAAACGGCGATTACATAAAAAGTCGTTTCGGCACTGCATTGGAAAATACAACTAAGTCGCCCTGTAAATGAATCCGGACCAAACGTACGCATCGAATCGATCATAAATCCTCTGGAACCACCCGAACTGAATGGTCTGAGCATCGCCACCGGCAACGAATCTGTAATTTGTTTGCTGACACCAATATTCGAAAAAACAAACGACAATCCGTTACTAATAATCTCAAACAAACCACTATTTCTAAAAAACGAAATCGCGACCAACATTCCCATGACATAGGGAAAAATCGTAACTCCTGTTTTTAAACCATTTTGCGCTCCCGAAACAAAAGTGTCGAAAATCGTGGTGTTTTTCTCGATAAATTTCTTTTCATGAATCAAGGAAAAAACCAAGGTAAATCCAATTATCGCCACCAACATGAGTCCGGATAGATTTGAAGTGAAGAAGTTTTTTCCAATTAAATCCAAGTGATTGATATACATCAGCAAACCAACAATGGCAGCAATTATTGTCATCAAAGCCACCACTAAAGAAGCGCTTTTGAAATTGATTTTTTGTCGAATACCCACAATCATAAAAGCCGCAATGGTTCCGATAAAAGATGTGATAATACAGGGCAACATCACATCGGCTGGATTAGCAGCGTTTTCTGCCGCTCGATATCCAATAATGGAGGTTGGGATTAAAGTCAAACCTGCGGCGTGCAAACACATAAACATAATCTGCGCGTCGCTCGCTCGGTCTTTATCGGGATTGAGTTCTTGCAAACTTTCCATGGCTTTTAGTCCAAAAGGTGTTGCTGCCGAATCCAATCCTAAAAAATTAGCGGCAAAATTCAACGTCATATACGATATCGATTCGTGGTTTTTTGGCACGGTTGGAAATACTTTAACAAACACTGGACTCAATCGTTTGGCAAGTTTTTCTGCCGCCCCTGATTCAATTAAGAGTTGCATCAAACCACAGAAAAAAGCCAAATAGGCAATCAATGGAATAATCAAATCGAGCAGACTGTTCTTACACGTCGGCAACAATCCATCCGACTTTTGAATCCCGCTGTAGATTTTTACAGTCTTATTTTTATACACATACGTAGTGTCTAAATTTAAAGTATCCCGATTGATCACCATTGTCATATCGGGTGCTTTTTCGATACTATCTTTAATAAAAACAGGAAGTTGGTTGCGGTATTTCTCCGACAATAAAACGGGATCGTCTTTCTTCCCGTTTAAGATATAATCAATCGTATAACTGTTCCCAGAAAACAAACAAAACACCACATACGTGATGGAAGAAATGAAAATCGCCAACCAAAATCTACTTAATACCATTCTTTAGTTTTTCGTAAATATAATATTTTTTAACATTCTAAATCGGATTCTATCAATTTCAATATGCTTTGTGGCTCTGAGTCTTTACTAGATTAATTTTCGCGCAAAGACTCAGAGTCACAAAGGTTAATTAATTATAGGTGTACTATTTCATCTTCAATCAACAAGTCTTCTCTTCGAAGCCGAAGAAAAACCTGCGCCACAGCGATGACGTCCTTTTCACAATAGGTAATGATTCGATCGATGTCTTTGTCAACGTAATACACCTTGCCTACTTGACTCCCGTCGATGTCTCCTTTAGAAGAAGGAATTCCTAAAATTTTAGTCAATAATTTTAAGGAGGTGAAATGTTTGTAATCTCCGAATTTCCATAGTTCTAACGTATCTAAATGCGGTACTTCCCATGGTTTTTTCCCAAATAAATTCAGTTTGCTCGGAATAGCGATTTGGTTGATAATCATTCGTCGGGCGATAAATGGAATGTCAAATTCCTTAGCGTTATGACCGCACAATACATGTTGTGCTTGGTTGAAATGATTGTTCATCAAATTGCTAAAATCTTTGAGAATTTTTTGTTCTTCACCGAAAAAGGAAGTCACTCTAAAATTCCGAATGTCTCCTTTCAAGTTAAAATACCCAACAGAAATACAAACAATTTTTCCGAACTCCGCCCAAATTCCGGCGCGATCGTAAAAGTCTTCAGGGGTAAATTCGTCCTTGCGTTGGTATTGCGTTTTGTTTTCCCAAAGCGATTGCATTTCGGCATCCAATTCGGTGAAATTTTCTTGTTCCGGGACGGTTTCAATGTCGAGAAACAAAATGTGTTCGAGGTTCATTTTTTCAATCATGGCGTGTAAATATTAAATTAAACAATTTCTTTTTGGCAGTTATTTTTGAGGGAGCATCTTATACGTTTCATCAATGTAAGCAAAAAAGTCGTCGCTGTGTGGACTCCCTTTCGTACTCGCTTGATGTTGATTTCCTAATCGAACGATGATTAAATCGTCTTGTGGAATCACAATCACATACTGGCCTAAATGTCCGCGCATGTAAAAAATTTTTTTGTCTTTGTATTGGCATGTCCAAAATCCGTAACCGTATTCTGGTGAAGCGGAGAATCTTGGGACGGTTGATTTGGCTATAAAAGTACTGTCTAGGAGCTGCACTCCATTCCATTTTCCGTGTTGTTTGTAAAGTTTTCCAAAACGGGCAAAATCTCTCGCATTCGACGCAAAACAACAATACGCTTTGACGATTCCGCCTTTGTGATCGGTTTGCCAAAGCGCTTCGTTTTCGGCGCCCATAGGTTCCCAGAAATTTTCGGCTACATAATTGGCTAGGCTTTTTCCTGTGGCTTTTTCGATAATCATGGCGAGCAATTGGGTGTTGCCACTTAAGTATTTATAGGCTTTCCCGGGATCATCGACTACTTTTAATCCTAAGATTACTTTGTTTAAATCATTATCGAAATAGGCTCTAGTGGTAATCGAAAATGGACTGTAATAGGATTCGTCCCAGTTCAATCCGGAAGCCATCGAAGACAAATCGCCCACGGTTAATCGGGCAGCTTTTCCTTCTTTGAATTGCGGAAAAAAATCGGAAACCTTTTGATCTAAGCTTTTGATTTTGCCTTGCATAATGGCTTTTCCAAGGGATGCCGAGACAATGCTTTTGGCCAAGGAGAACGAATTCGATTTGGAGTTTTTGTTATAATTGTCGTAATAACTTTCGTTCCAAAGGCTATCGTTTTTGATGATTAAGAAAGCAACTGTTCCTAGTTTTTTGTGCCATTTCTCGAGTTCTTCGGTGGGCTTTACGGAATTATAATCCTTGGAAATTGCCCAGGGTTGTGGCGTATGACTTTTAGGAACCGTGCGGTTGTCAAATTCTTTATAATCTTGGAGAAACGCGGTGGCGTGGCCTTTTAGATAAATAGTGCGAACCGCCTTCAGTAAATAATCGACTTTAAAAATATAAAGTAAAGCGGTGAGAGTAGCGAAAACGATTACCAACCAAAGAAGTAATTTTTTAATAAATTTCATGAATGACCAATTAAAATAAAGCGATTCGTATTGAGACTAATTACGAATTTACGGAAATTCTAATTCTTTTGGTTACTAATTTTAGTTTTAAATTTTTTAGTTTTAAATCTAAAATAAACTTTGTTGTGTTGAAGGATTTTCGTGTTCGAGTAGCCATTTTTTACGCCACAATCCGCCCGCATATCCGGTTAAGGAACCATCAGTCCCTATGACTCTGTGGCATGGAACTACAATCCATAATGGGTTTTTCCCGTTGGCGGACGCTACCGCGCGAATGGCTTTAACATCGCCTAGCTTTTTGGATAAGTCCCTATAGGAGCACGTTTTTCCGAATGGGATTTCGCGCAACGCTTGCCATACTTTTTGTTGAAATTCTGTACCTTGTGGTTGGAGTTTAAAATCAAAATGCGTGCGGTTTCCTTCGAAATAATCGTGAAGTTGCGTGACTGCTTTCTTTAGTTCTTTTGGAATTTTTGTCGTGATGTCGCCTTCTTCTATAATTGAAATAGAAGCAATGCCATTTATATCGCCAGTGATTTTAGCTATTCCGAGTGGGGTTTTGATGTAGGCGATTTCCATAATGTAAAGATAGATTTCTACCGTAAAGTGCGCAAAGATTTTCGCAAAGTGCACAAGGAAAATTTGGTCGATGTCGCCCTAGCCCCGACAGGAACGATATCCTTTTGTTCTGGGGTTCAGAACAAAAGATTTAGTGGATGGCGGGAAATAGCTCCTACTTCAAATTTGAATACACATACGCTTCAATGGCTTGCAGCTCTTCGTCGGTCATGGCTTTGGTGACTACAAAATTGGTTTTCATTACGTCGTATTGCGAGGGATCGACAATGGGTTGGGCATCGTCTTTTAGAAAACGTATAATACTCGCCTTTTGCGCTTGGTAGGTTTTAGCGATGTCTTGAATACTTGGGCCAATCACTTTTTGAGCGGGTAAATGGCAGGTAACGCAGTTGCCTTTCCCTTCGAACAGTTCTTTCCCTAGATTCACTGGTGTTTTAGACGGTGCCTTCCCGAACGATTCTGTGGATTCTTTTTTACAAGAAAAAAACACGGCCAAAGTTAAAATCAGAGCTGCTTTTTTCATCTTATTGGTTTAAAATACGTGCCGCTTCCTTAGCAAAATAAGTCGATATTAAACTGGCTCCGGCGCGTTTGATGCACATTAATTGCTCCATCATAATTTTATCGTGATCCAGCCAACCTCTTTCGGCAGCGGCTTTAATCATGGCATATTCGCCAGAAACATGAAAAACAGTTACGGGAACATTCACTGCATTTTTGACTTCGCGAACAATGTCGAGATAGGCAATTCCGGGTTTTACCATCACCATGTCGGCGCCTTCCTCAACATCCATTAAGGCTTCCTTGATGGCTTCAATGCGATTGGCATAATCCATTTGGTAGGTTTTTTTGTCTTTTGGGATATCTGCATTGTCAACAGGCGCACTGTCTAAAGCATCGCGAAACGGACCATAAAATGCCGATGCATATTTAGCCGAATAACTCATAATACCCACGTTTTGAAATCCGGCCGCATCCAATCCTTGACGCAAACGCAAAACCCGACCGTCCATCATATCGCTTGGGGCTACAAAATCGGCACCCGCTTGTGCGTGAGAAACTGCCATTTTCACTAAAGCTTCGTTGGTGGCATCATTGGCAACATCTCCGTTTTCGATGATTCCGTCATGGCCATAAATAGAATATGGATCTAAAGCCACATCAGGCATAACAATCATTTCTGGGCAAGCCGCTTTGATGGCTTGAATGGCACGTTGCATTAATCCGTTGGGGTTCCAAGCTTCTTTTCCGGTATTATCTTTTAAGGATTCGTCCACTTTTACGTAAATGTTTACGGCGCGAATGCCTAATGCAAACAATTCTTTGACTTCTTCGACGGTGAAGTCAATAGAACGACGAAAAATTCCTGGCATGGATGCAATTTCTACTTTATAATTTTCGCCTTCTGCAATGAACATTGGAAACATAAAATCGGAGGGACTTAAGGTAGTTTCGCGAACTAGTGAACGAATGGATTCATTGGTGCGGAGGCGGCGGTTTCTGTTGAGTGGGAACATCGTTATACGTTTTTAGCCGTTAGCTTTTAGCTTTGTTATTAATCCGTTGAGCATTTTCTTAACTTCTTCTACTTGAGAGCGTAACTTTTGAGCATTATCATTTTTAATAAAATTTAAGTCCATTGCTAATAAAATTTGATATTCTAATTCATTTGCAGAACCAAATGCAATGAATAAAAATCTACAAAAATCTTTGTCAGAATTTCTTCCGCACCCTTCTGCAATATTTGTCGGGATTGAGCTTGAAGATCTTTTCATTTGACTAATTCATCTTTCGGAAAAGATGTCGTGTTTGTATATACATCCAATGTTAATTGGTGTGCCTTTTCCCAAACTAAAAATTTCTTATAATCTCTCATATTCCTAAAATTCTGACAGCTAAAAGCTAACGGCTAAATTACCCAATCAAAAGGTTCTTCTAATATTTTGATCAGTTTTTCTTCTTCGCTTCCTTTTTCAGGATGATGGTCGTAAACCCATTGCACGTGTGGCGGCAAACTCATCAAAATACTTTCAATTCTACCGTTGGTTTTTAAGCCAAAAAGAGTGCCTTTGTCATGCACTAAATTGAATTCGACATATCTTCCCCGACGTATTTCTTGCCAAGTTCTATTAGCATCAGCATACGGTAAATTTTTTCTTTTTTCGACAATTGGAACATAGGCTTCCAGGAAACTGTTGCCAACTTCAGATACAAAATTAAACCAATTTTCCATTGACATCTCTTCATTTGCTTTGCAATAATCGAAGAATAATCCGCCAATTCCACGGGCTTCATTGCGATGGGCGTTCCAGAAATAGGCGTCGCATTGCTTTTTGTACTTTGGATAAAACTCGAGGTTGTGTTTGTCACAAGCGGTTTTACACGTTTGGTGAAAATGAACGGCATCCTCTTCAAATAAATAATACGGTGTCAAATCTTGACCGCCACCAAACCAAGCCCCTCCCAGACTCCCCGCAGGGGATGATTTTTCATCGTACGGATACATTTCGAAGTAGCGCCAATTAGCGTGAACCGTTGGCACCATTGGGTTTTTTGGATGTAAAACCAAACTCAATCCGCAGGCAAAAAAATCAGCTTCGCCAACGTTGAATAGTTGACGCATGGCTTCGGGTAATTTTCCGTGCACAGCCGAAATGTTAACGCCGCCTTTTTCGAATACGGCTCCGTTTTCAATGACGCGTGTTCTTCCGCCGCCGCCTTCGGGACGCTGCCAAAGATCTTCGC
>CALPUN020000112.1 GCA_943326765.2 Bifidobacterium breve
GTATACATCGCGAAAAAACGGAAATTGAAAGTGGGGGATAAAATGGCAGGACGTCACGGAAACAAAGGTATTGTGGCTCGTATCGTTCGTCATGAAGACATGCCTTTCCTTGAAGACGGAACTCCTGTTGATATCGTGTTGAACCCACTGGGTGTACCATCGCGTATGAACATCGGGCAGATTTATGAAACGGTTTTAGGTTGGGCTGGACAAAAATTAGGTAGAAAATATGCTACTCCAATTTTTGACGGAGCAACTCTAGATCAAATCAATGAATTGACAGACGAAGCTGGAATTCCCCGTTTTGGCCATACCTATCTTTATGATGGAGGAACCGGAGAACGTTTCCACCAAGCAGCAACAGTTGGAGTAATCTATATGTTGAAATTAGGACACATGGTAGACGATAAAATGCACGCTCGTTCTATCGGACCGTACTCTTTAATTACGCAACAACCTTTAGGTGGTAAAGCGCAATTTGGGGGACAACGTTTCGGAGAGATGGAGGTTTGGGCACTAGAAGCTTATGGCGCATCAAGCACATTAAGAGAAATCTTAACCGTGAAATCGGATGACGTTATCGGTAGAGCTAAAACTTACGAAGCGATCGTAAAAGGCGAGTCGATGCCAGAACCAGGATTGCCAGAATCATTCAATGTATTGATGCACGAATTGAAAGGTCTAGGTTTAGACATCCGTTTAGAAGAATAAAATAGTTGATGGTTGGCGGTTGATAGTTTTAGGAACAAAATCCAAAACAATCAACCAACAACTAACAACCAACAACTTAAAATTTTACGACTATGATGAATAATAGAAATAATACAAACAATAGAGATAAAAATCCAATCAAAAGATTTGACAAAATTTCAATTGGATTGGCATCACCAGAATCGATCTTGGCGGAGTCAAGAGGCGAGGTGTTGAAGCCAGAAACTATCAATTATAGAACCCACAAACCAGAACGGGATGGTCTTTTCTGCGAACGTATTTTCGGACCTGTAAAAGATTTCGAATGTGCTTGTGGTAAATACAAAAGAATCCGTTACAAAGGAATCATTTGTGACCGTTGTGGAGTAGAAGTAACCGAGAAAAAAGTACGTCGTGATAGAGTGGGTCATATCAACCTTGTTGTGCCGATTGCTCATATCTGGTACTTCCGTTCCCTTCCCAACAAAATTGGTTATATCCTTGGTTTGCCTTCTAAGAAATTAGACATGATCATTTACTACGAAAGATACGTTGTAATTCAAGCCGGTATTGCCAAAAATCCTGAAGGAGAACCGATTCAACGATTAGACTTCTTAACGGAAGAAGAATACCTAAATATTTTAGATACCCTTCCACAAGAAAATCAATATTTAGATGATATGGATCCCAATAAATTCGTTGCCAAAATGGGTGCCGAATGTATTATGGATTTGTTAGCGCGTATCGACTTAGATGCGTTGTCGTATGAATTGCGTCACTCGGCTAATAACGAAACATCGAAACAACGGAAAACAGAAGCGTTAAAGAGACTGCAAGTAGTAGAATCTTTCCGTGAATCGAACTTGAACCGTGAAAATCGTCCAGAATGGATGATTATGAAAGTGGTTCCGGTTATTCCACCAGAATTGCGTCCGTTAGTGCCACTAGATGGCGGTCGTTTCGCGACTTCCGATTTGAACGATTTGTACCGAAGAGTCATCATCCGTAACAACCGTTTGAAACGTTTGATGGAAATCAAAGCACCAGAAGTAATCTTGAGAAACGAAAAACGGATGCTACAAGAATCGGTAGATTCGTTATTCGACAATACTAGAAAAGCGTCTGCTGTTAAAACAGAATCCAACCGTCCGTTGAAATCACTTTCGGATTCCTTAAAAGGAAAACAAGGTCGTTTCCGTCAAAACTTACTCGGAAAACGTGTCGATTATTCGGCTCGTTCGGTAATTGTTGTTGGACCTGAATTGAAATTATTCGAATGCGGTATCCCAAAAGATATGGCCGCTGAATTATACAAACCGTTTGTCATCCGTAAATTAATCGAAAGAGGTATTGTAAAAACGGTAAAATCGGCTAAGAAAATCATCGACAAAAAAGAGCCAGTAGTTTGGGACATCCTTGAAAATGTAATTAAAGGACATCCAATCTTACTGAATCGTGCTCCAACGTTGCACAGACTAGGTATTCAAGCATTCCAACCGAAATTGATTGAAGGAAAAGCAATCCAATTGCACCCTTTAGTGTGTACGGCGTTTAATGCGGATTTTGATGGGGATCAAATGGCAGTGCATTTACCCCTTGGACCAGAAGCAATTTTGGAAGCCCAGTTGTTAATGTTAGCCTCTCACAACATCTTGAATCCTGCGAACGGTGCACCAATTACGGTACCTTCTCAAGACATGGTTTTGGGTCTGTATTACATGACCAAAGAAAGAATCTCTACTCCAGAGCACAAAATCTTAGGAGAAGACTTAACCTTCTATTCTGCAGAAGAAGTGAACATCGCTTTGAACGAAGGACGATTAGAATTGAACGCTCGTGTAAAAATTAGAGCCAAAAATTTTAACGAAGAAGGCGAATTAGTATACAAAATTATCCAAACAACTGCCGGACGTGTTTTATTTAATGAAGTGGTGCCGGAAGCTGCAGGATATATCAATGATGTATTGACTAAAAAGAATTTAAGAGACATCATCGGAAGAATCTTAAGCGTAACGAACGTGCCTACTACTGCTGCCTTCTTAGACAACATGAAAGACATGGGTTATAAATTTGCATTCAAAGGCGGATTATCCTTCTCATTAGGAGATATTATCATTCCAGAAAGAAAAGGCGAATTAATTGCAGACGCTCGGGAGCAAGTAGAAGGAATTTCTGCTAACTACAACATGGGTCTGATTACCAATAATGAACGATACAACCAAGTAATTGACGTGTGGACCTCGACCAACGCCATGCTTACCGAATTAGCGATGAAAAACATTAGAGAAGACCAACAAGGGTTTAACTCGGTGTATATGATGCTTGATTCTGGAGCGCGTGGATCGAAAGAGCAAATCCGTCAGTTAACCGGGATGCGTGGATTGATGGCGAAACCTAAAAAATCTACAGCAGGCGGTGGTGAAATTATCGAAAACCCGATTCTTTCCAACTTTAAAGAAGGTCTTTCCATCTTAGAATACTTCATCTCTACGCACGGTGCCCGTAAAGGACTTGCCGATACGGCTTTGAAAACGGCAGATGCTGGTTATTTGACCAGAAGATTGCACGACGTTTCTCAAGATGTTATCGTAAACATAGACGATTGTGGTACGTTAAGAGGAATCGAAGTTTCGGCTTTGAAGAAAAATGAAGAAATCGTTGAAACCTTAGGAGAACGTATTTTAGGACGAGTAGCCTTACAAGATGTCATCAATCCGTTGACTTCTGAAATCATGGTATACTCAGGACAACAAATTACAGAAGCTATTGTAAAAGCGGTGGAAGCATCACCAGTAGAACGTTTAGAAGTGCGTTCGCCATTAACTTGTGAAGCCTTAAAAGGAATTTGTGCGAAATGTTACGGTAGAAACTTAGCTACGGGTAAAATGACGCAACGAGGGGAAGCAGTTGGTGTAATTGCAGCACAATCTATTGGGGAACCAGGAACACAGTTAACATTGCGTACTTTCCACGTGGGTGGCGTTGCAGGAGGTATTTCTGAGGAATCTAGTATCGTAACTCGTTTTGATGGTCGTCTAGAAATAGAAGATTTGAAAACCGTTAAAGGTGAAGACTCCGATGGAAATGCAGTGGATATCGTAGTATCTCGTTCTACCGAATTGAAATTAATTGATTCTAAAACAGATATTTTATTAAGTACACACAACATTCCTTACGGTTCAAGCATCTTTGTAAAAGACGCCGATGTCGTAAAGAAAGGAACCACGATCTGTAAATGGGACCCATATAATGGCGTTATTATTTCTGAGTTTACCGGTAAAATTGCTTACGAAGATCTAGAACCAGGACAATCGTTCCAAGTTGAGATTGATGAGCAAACGGGATTCCAAGAAAAAGTAATTTCAGAATCAAGAAATAAAAAATTAATCCCAACCTTATTGGTTTACGGTAAAGACAACGAATTAATTCGTTCGTACAACTTACCCGTAGGAGCTCACCTTATGGTAGAGAATGGCGAGAAAATTAAAGCCGGTAAAGTATTGGTTAAAATTCCACGTCGTTCTTCTAAAGCAGGGGATATCACCGGAGGTTTACCAAGAATTACCGAGTTGTTAGAAGCTCGTAATCCATCGAATCCAGCAGTGGTTTCAGAAATTGATGGGGTGGTTACTTTTGGAAAAATCAAACGTGGAAATCGGGAGATTATCATCGAGTCTAAATTTGGAGAAATTAAGAAATACTTGGTGAAATTATCAAGCCAAATCTTAGTTCAAGAAAATGACTTCGTAAGAGCAGGAGTACCATTGTCTGATGGAGCTATTACACCAGAGGATATTTTGAGAATTCAAGGACCAGCAGCGGTACAACAGTACTTGGTCAATGAAATTCAAGAAGTATACCGTTTGCAAGGAGTAAAAATCAACGACAAACACTTTGAAGTAGTGATCCGTCAAATGATGCGTAAAGTACGTGTCGAAGATCCAGGAGATACCTTATTCTTAGAAGAACAATTGATCCATACCAAAGACTTTATCGTAGAAAACGATAATTTATACGGAATGAAAGTAGTAGAAGATGCTGGGGATTCGGAAACGATCAAACCAGGTCAAATCATTACCCCACGTCAATTGCGCGATGAGAACTCGTTGTTGAAACGTTCGGATAAGAATTTAGTAACGGCTCGAGAAGTGATCACCGCTACAGCAACTCCGGTATTACAAGGAATTACTAGAGCGTCTTTACAAACGAAATCGTTTATATCGGCAGCCTCGTTCCAAGAGACTACCAAAGTGTTGAATGAAGCTGCGGTTGCAGGTAAAATCGATTACTTAGAAGGGCTGAAAGAAAATGTAATTGTAGGTCATAGAATCCCTGCCGGAACCGGTATGAGAGAATACGACAATACGATTGTAGGTTCCAAAGACGATTATAACGAAATGATGGCCAACAAAGAAGAATATATTTATTAAGATGAGTGATTCGAAACAACCACAAGGTCAAATTAATATAGAGTTGGATGAAGCGACTGCCGAAGGAATTTATTCCAATTTAGCAATCATTAACCACTCTGCTTCTGAATTTGTTGTAGATTTTGTATGTATCATGCCTGGTACACCAAAATCTAAAGTAAAGTCAAGAATCGTATTGACACCACAGCATGCTAAAAGATTAGTAAAGGCATTGGCAGAAAATGTGCACCGTTTTGAAGTCGCTCATGGCGAAATCAAAGACACCGAACAACCGCCAATACCTCTAAATTTTGGACCAGCGGGTCAAGCATAAATAGAAAACCTCTCCAATACGGAGAGGTTTTTTTTTATGTTTATATTTTGGAAAGGGAACTATGGTGTGAGGTAAGAATTAAAAGCATTGTTGTCCTAGCAAATCTGTTTTCAAACAACGACTTTCTTTAATTGACGATAAAACAACAACAAATAGCTCCAATAAAAAAGTCCGATTTTAATTAGTATCGGACAATAATGGATTTTTTTTGCAGTAATCTTGCGGAGACATTCCCATAATTTCTTTGAAATTCTTAAAGAAGGAACTGTAAGTGGAAAACCCAATTTCTTCGGATAATGCCTCAATAACATTTGTGTTTAAATACCCGTTTTGTATTAACCGTATGGCTTCTTTTATTCGTATAGTCCGTTTAAAATCTGAAAAACTGATTTCAGAATAGTATTTGAAAATAAAAAACAGATGGCTTTTCGGAATTTTCATTTTAAGAGCTAAATCTTCAAGTTTAAATCCTTTAAAAAAAAACAAATCCGTTTGGGAGGATAAATATTCAATATTTTCAATATAATCCACAAATTTACTAGCCATAATATCTTTTAAAAGAAGGTCTTTTTTATTGGTAATCTCTTTAATTATCGTTTTCTCCCATGGAGTATCCACAACAAAAAAATCCTTTTTGAACTCATTGCTTTTAAGTTGAAAGGTATTATATCCAAACAGGAATTCAGGAGAAACCAACAACTTAACATACATAAAAATCCAAAACAATGCTCCAAAAAGTAGAAAGTTGTGTGAGGTGTTAAAAAAATCGAATTTTTGATTGATAATAGGATTTGCAAGAAAACGAGCAAGTATTAACGCAAAAAGGAAAAAAAGAAATTTACTCCATTTGCTGATTGCTATTTGATGGGAGTTAACTACTGAAAGCTCCCCCTTTTTTTCCCATACATTTTTTTTCAGGAATCTATAGGATTCATAACAATACCCTAAAGTATAAACCACTACAATAATACTCCCAATTTTATTGAGTAGCACCGCTAGGTCATGTCTTATAAAACTTTTGAAACAGACCAACATAAATAAGGTAACTGGTAGTATTAAATGGAGGAAATCCACTTTTAGGTCGGCCTTATTTTTGTTGTTTTTTAAATTCGTAAAATACAAATACAATAAAGGCCAGGCAAAAATGGTAAAAGCATAATCAGCCATACGGGTCTTTTCAATCGCATGCATTTCAGTAAGTGCGTAAATTAGGAATCTAAGGGAGCTAAGGAAAAAATAAAATCCCAAATAACAATTGACATACCCATTAGATCGGTGTATCAGCGCAATTAAAACGACAATAATACCTAAAAGCGCCGTAAACAGATAAAAAAGATCAATCAGCATCATAACGGAAATTTAGTTAAGTAGTAAAGAGGATCAGTTCACTTTTATTCTAATTAATTTACCCCGTGTAAATGTATAGACTATCGCAACAGTTAAATGCTTATTCACTTGTAAAAACGTTGGCATTATATGTAAAAAGAGTGGAATTTAATTTATAATCTACAAAAAAGCTAAATAGGACTGCTATTTGGCTGCTTATTTAATAAAAATATAAAAGAAAGAAACGCTGCAATCTGTCCTAGGATTTCTTTTAATGGGATCGTTATTCATCCCAAAATTTTAAACCCTCCCCATTTTAGCTTTAGTGTTGTTTGTTGTAAAAAAGACGGAAGTTGTTGTAATATAACTGGAAAAACCGACCCTCATCCCTGCGCGGTATTTTATATGGTTATACTTGTGCAAAAATCAACACAAACCATAATGAAAAAACTGCTTTTCACCATTGTTGCACTAGTCTCTATAGCCGCTTCTGCCCAGGTAGGTATTGGTGTAACAACCGCTAATATCAATCCTTCGGCAGTGTTGGAGGTAACTTCAACGACAAAGGGTTTTATGCCTCCCCGCATGACCTATGCGCAACGAAATGCGATTGCTACTCCTGAAGCAGGGTTGATTGTATATTGTACGGACTGTGCAACCAATGGAGTAATGTACTATTATAATGGAACCAATTGGGTGAGTATGGCTATGGGGATTGCAGCTACA
>CALPUN020000113.1 GCA_943326765.2 Bifidobacterium breve
CCCAACACATACGGACCAGCCAGAGGGTTCCGAAACAATGTTTGCATTAACAAGCCACTTATCGACAAGCCCATGCCAACTAAAATTGCCATAATGGCTTTGGGCAAACGGTAATTGATGAGAATGTATTCCCAGGTTTCTTTGGAAGCACTGCGACCACTAAAACTCAAGAATACCTCTTTCAGCGGAATTTTGATTGATCCCAAACTGATATCTAATACCAATAAAAACAATGTCACTAGAAGTAACAAAGCATACAAAATCCTATTTTTATTGGATATTTTCATTTAGTGTAATTGCTCTAGAAAGTACAATTGATAATCGGGTTCCAATTCGGGGTGTACTATTTTTAATATGTCTTTCAAAACCAAATCCGGCCGATTTGGAGCCAATTCATAGTAAATGACGCCTCCTGTTTTTCCTTTTTTGGAACTGTAGGAATAAACTTTTTTTTCTTGGAATGCTTTGAATTGAGTGTAATGGTTGTTGGTGTTGGCCATTTCTTGCAACGAAGTAAATTGCCCCGGACCAATCCAGAAGTCTGCCTTTTGCGCTTGGTCTAAAACGGTTTCAAAAGAGAGCGCCAAACTTCCAGTTCCGTTGGTACTGCCCCACAAATAATTGGATTGGGATTCTTTAAAAAATTGGCACCCCCAACTTTCGCCTTGTGGCATATACCACTGATTTTCAAAAAGGGCCCCTGAAAAAACGGTAGGTTTCGAAGTGGCTTTTTTAGCCAAAGCAACTGTTTTTTGATATTCGGAAACAATGCCATTGAAAATCGAAGTGGCTTTGGATTCCAACCCGTATAAAACGCCAAAAAACTTGATCCATTCGGCTTTTCCTAGCGGAGATTGTTCGTTCCAATCGCCGTTGAGCATGACTTTCAATCCTGATTTTTCCAAATTGTCTAATGCAGGATTGTTGTTGTCGATGCCGAAGCCAACGATTAAATCGGGTGCCATATCGAGCACGATTTCGGTATTTAAATTTTGAGTATTGCCGATATCACGGACTTTTCCAGTAGCAATTCGGGCACGGACTTTTTCCGAAGAAATGAAATTGGTATTGGGAAACCCTACTAACGAATTTTCAACACCGAGCATTTCTAAGGATGGAATGTGCGTGGTTGAGGTTACAATAATGGTTTTTATAGGAACAGCAATAATGGGGTTTTTTTTCAAACTGTCAGGGACTATCCCATTTTTTTCTTTGAGAATGTAAGTGTAATCTTTGGAAGCTTTTGGCCAAGGATTCGAAACTTTGACCACGGAATAGCCTTCGTATTTGAAAATCGAAAATCCCTTAGCGTACTCTATTTGATTGCGATTGCTTGATTTTTCTTTAGAAGAAACCTTCTTAGTTTGTTGACAACCCACAGCGAAAAGCAGTAGTAAGAGCCAGTAAGATTTCAGTAAAACCGTTTTCATAAGATTTTTTTCAAGCGGTACAAAGGTAGCGGTATTCGATTTTAAAAATCAAATTTAATTTTTTTATTCCTTTTCACAAGCCTATCTTTGCTTCCGAATTAAGGTTGTGATTGAACTATTTTCAATCGCATTAAAAGGGAATTAGGTAAATGATTTCAGATTTCAGAATGTAGATTTCAGATTAAAGAATCTTAAATCAAAAATCTTAGATCGAAAATCCACAGGCCTAAGCTGTTCCCGCAACTGTAAGCTATTAAGCTTGTTGTTAACTACAAAACCACTGTCTGATGAGATTTCAGATTGATGATTTCAGATTGAAAAATCGTAAATCGTAAATCGTAAATCGAGATGGGAAGGTAAACAACAAGACGCAAGCCAGGAGACCTGCCTTTTTCAACAAGTAGGTATTGTTTTTTCGGTGTTGAAGAATACGCCAGTTTCAAACTGACGTAAATAACCCAATAATAGCTGGCTATTTGTTTTTAACAAATATCGAATCTTCGGGAAAAAGATTCTGAAATTATGACTGCAAAAAAGCTGTTTTTATTTTGGATGTTGCTACTGTGTCAAATCATTTTTGCGCAGCAAGATACTATTGTGAACTTGAAAGAAGTCATTATCAGCGACACACAGTTGAATAACTTTTCAGGGACGCAATCGGTTTTAGTTTTGACCGATTCGGTGATAAAAAAAAACCAACCTTCCTTAACCACTTTGTTGAATTACAACTCCTTGATTTACTTCAAAGAAAACGGATTGGGCATGGTTTCGTCGCCTTCCTTTAGGGGAACTACTGCGCAACAAACGGCGGTGATTTGGAACGGCATCAACATCAATTCTCAGCTGAATGGGCAAACCGATTTCAACACCATTACCACAAGAGATTTTGATAACATTACGGTTCGTGCCGGTGGTGGAAGTTCTATTTACGGCAGCAGTGCTTTGGGTGGAACGGTGCATTTGAATTCGGAATTGCAATTTGTGAATCGATTTCAAAATGAGCTGCAATTGAATTACGGTAGTTTTGAAACTTTTGGAGCCCATTATAAAACGATGATTTCTAATGGAATTTGGAGCACTCAGATTTCGGTAACGCACAACAGCTCTAAAAACGACTACAACTATTTGAACACCCAGAAGCGCAATGAAAACGGGCAATTTGAAAATACTTCGCTCAACGCTAGTTTGGGATACCGCTTTTCGAAAAACCATTATTTGAAATATTACAGTCAGATTTTCGACAGCGATCGGCATTTTTCAGGAACCTTAGGAGCCGTTTCTAAAAGCAAATACCGCGATTATAATTACCGAAATTTAGTGGAATGGGATTGGCTTTTAGGGAAAATAACTTCCAAATTGAAAGTAGCTTTTTTAGGTGAAAAATATGCTTATTTTGAAAATGCCCGGACCGATAATTTTGAAACGTCCAAAACTGAGACTGCGCTTGCAAAGCAGGATTTGGTGTATCAAATTACCCCTTCGATTCTTATAAATTCGATTCTTGAATATACTCAAACCAAAGGAATCGGCTCTCAAATTGGAACTAACACCCGGCAAATTGGAGCGGCTACGGTTTTATTCAAACAAGAGGTTTTCCGTTCTTTTTCTTATGAATTCAGCGGGAGGAAGGAAGTGACTTCCTCGTATGATAGTCCGTTTTTGTTTTCCTTTGGAACCAAAAATCAATTTGGAAAACAGTATACCGTAGTAACCAATTTCTCCCGAAATTTCCGAATGCCGACGTTTAATGATTTGTATTGGGATGGTTTAGGAAATCCCAATTTAAAACCAGAAAGTTCCTATCAAGGCGAACTGGGACAGCATTTAAAATTCAAAAACAGCTCTATTTCCGGAACGGTTTATTACCAAAAAATTGACGATTTGATTCAATGGAAACCCAATGCTAGCGGAAATTGGAGTCCGAGCAACATCGCAAAAGCAACTTCCTACGGCGCAGAAGTAGTTTTAAATTGGAACAAAAAAATCCGAAATCATGCCTTAGATTTTAACGCGAATTATGGCTACACCGTTTCGAAAGATGCTCTAAGTGACAAGCAATTGGTGTATGTTCCTCTCCACAAATTCAATTCGAGTTTGGCGTATACTTTTCAGCGCATAACATTGAATTATCAATATTTGTTTACTGGGTTCGTCTTTACGTCTTCTGATAATAGTCGTGTACTAGAGGAATATCAAGTTTCCAATTTGGGCATTAATTACGATTTTGGAAATACAACCACTTATAAACTAGGGTTTCAAGTAGGCAATCTTTGGAACAAAAATTATCAAACCGTATCGCAACGTCCGATGCCGGGAAGAAATTTCAATCTTTATTTAATCTTTAATTTTTAAAAACTATGAAAATCTGCAAACTCCTTTTGATGGCTTTAATGGGCTCAATCCTTTTAAACGCATGTTCTAGTGATGTCGTTGAACCAACTAAATATGTGCCTTTAGGAAGTTATGATAGTGGTGTTTTAGTAGTGAATGAAGGAGTAGCCTTTCAGAATGACGCTTCCCTTTCTTACATTTCTTTTGATTTGAATACCCTACAAAACGATATTTTTTCGGTGGTAAATCATCCAAAAACATTAGGCGATACGGCACAATGCATTGGATTTTATAATCAATATGCTTATATCGTAATGAATATTTCGAATACGATTGAAGTAGTAAATCGGTATACAATGGTGAGTATCGCTACTATTACAACGGGGTTAAACAACCCACGCTATATTGTTTTTTCAAACGGAAAAGGTTACGTGACCAATTGGGGTGATGGTACGGTTACTTCGGATGATTATGTTGCCGTTATTGATCTGAATTCCAATGCAATAACTAGCACTATTCCCGTAGTGGAAGGACCAGATAAGATTATTGAAAATGCAGGAACGTTATACGTGGCTCACAGCGGAGGCTATCATTTTGGCAATACAATTTCGGTTATTAATACAGCAAACAATTCGGTTTCATCGATATTAGTGGGCGATGTTCCTAACGCTATGCAAATTAGCGGTAGTTCTTTATGGGTTACTTGCGCCGGAAAACCAAGTTATGCTCCGGTAGAAACCTCCGGAAAATTAGTGCAAATTGATCTAGTGAACAACCAATTGGTAAAAGCATTTGATTTCGGCACCGTTACCAAGCATCCAGCCAATTTAGCCATTGCAGATTCTAAGTTGTTTTATACCATTAATTCGGAAGTATATAGCATGCCGATGGATACTACAGGACTTCCTGCATCACCAAAATTCATTGCTCAAATTCCGACGCTGTATGGTTTTGCAATCAAAAACAACCACATTTATGTTTCGGGCTATACCAATTATGATCAGAACGGAACGGTGACTGTTTATTCTTTAGGGAATTTCGGGAATAGTCCGATTGGGACTTTACAAAAAACGCATACGGTTGGCGTTGGACCTTCGGGGTTTTATTTCAATCAATAAAAAAGTTTCTAACGAACAAAAAAAGGCTTTCTACAATTGCAGAAAGCCTTTTTTTATTTTAATGAAGAAAGGATTCCTTCGGGAACGTTGTCCAAATACATTTCTGTTTTTAGACGATTGATGGTTTGCGTGTCTTCAAAAGAAGTAAACGTTTTCTCAGGTTGTTTAGGTGTTTTTCTTCCACCACCTACTATTGTAGTAATTGCGGTGTTTAATAAGGGTTCGTTAGGATTTCCTAAAACTCCCAAATTCCCAAGATCTTCTTTTAAAAAATGGTCGGGTTCTAAGCCATCGGTATAGTCGCCAAATCCGATTTTATTGACAATTTTCAATACTAAAGGTTGCATGGCGTAGCGGTGTTTCGGATTGATATCCCTTTTAGTGAAAGTAGGCGAATCATATAAAGTGATGGATCCCACATTCTTTCCAATAGTCTTATCTCCAATTTGAACGACAGTAATGTAAGGCTCTAGCCCGTTAATCACTAACTCACTTGCAGAAGCAGTGCTTTTGGTTGTAAGCACGTATATTTTGGTTAAATTCAAACTAGAAATGGTTTCATTGGTGCCCAATTTATTCGGAAATAAATTAATAGTGGTAGTCGAGTTATGGGAACTGTAATAGTCTTCCACTTTCGGATTCCATTGTTCTTTGGCAAAAACTTGATTGGTAAATTGTCCGGTAATCATGCTGGCCAATCGTGTCGCTGTGGCTATAGATCCTCCTGAATTGTATCGTAAATCCAAAACAAAATCGGTAATGCCTTCTGCTTTTAAAGTGGTAAAAGCAGCATTGAGCTGGGACTCGTAATTGGGATAAAAACCATTGTACATCAAATAGCCAATTTTATGAGCTCCGGAGGTAATCACGGTATTGATATAAACTGGATTTTCGGAAAGTACCGATTTGGTTAAAGCTATCGATTGACCATTTGGCGTAATGTTTCCTGCATCGTATGCAGCCAGATTGAGTGTATAGGAATTCGAGCTTAGCAGTGTAGCGTAATTATCTTTAGTAAGCGCAATGCCATCAATTCCATAAAAGAGGGCTCCTCGTTGCAGATTTTTTGCGGCAGCATCCGAATTAGGCAGGACATACCGAACCACCCCAAAAACAGCAATCTGAGAAGCGTCTTTGTAAAACAATCCGATATCGGCACCATTGTTTGCGGTTGTTCCTGCAAGAATGCCTTCGAGTTGGGTGTAATCAGTGAAAATAACGCTGAATCGATCGATGGCTTCTCCCGGATTTGGATATTTGCTTCTAGGTTTGTAAAGCAAGTCTTGGAATAAGGATTCGGGTTTCGGATATTGGTATAAAAACCGATTCAAATCAGATTGGTCTTTGAATCGAAAATCAGATAAATTAGGAACATCGGTAACCCACAAATAATATAAATTTAATCCTTTCCATACGAAATCATTGATGGCAACTGCTTCTGGAACTTCATTGTCGTTTTGAGGTTCACAACTCGAAATAAAAAGACCAATAAGTAGCATTGTAAAAAAAACAGTGGCGATTTTTTTCATAGGTTGAAGCAATTAATTGCGAAGGTAAATTTACTTATTTAAGAATTATTTCCCCTTCTTTGTAACAAAAATAATTAGGCATCGTCTTGCTTCTGACACGTCTTGTTGAAAACAATGGAATGAACCAAAATGAATTCGTACAACGAGTAACTCCTTTTAAAGATAAAATCTTTCGATTGGCCAAGCGGTTGCTCCTAAGTACAGCAGAAGCTGAAGATGCTACGCAAGAAGTTTTGGTAAAGTTGTGGCGTAAAAATGAAAGTATGGATTCGTACGCAAGTCTTGAAGCTTTTGCAATGACGATTACTAAGAATTATTGTTTGGATCAGTTGAAATCAAAACGAGCGAGTCATCTTAGAGTAGTTTCGGAGAATTATACCGATAGCGCAGCGGACGTGCATCAAAGAACAGAAGATTTGGATAGTTGGGCATGGGTTGAAAAAAGCATCAATGCGCTTCCAGAACCACAACGATTAATAGTTCAAATGCGGGATATCGAGCAATACGAATTTGAAGAAATTGCCAAAATTTTAGAAATGAAAGAAACGGCGGTTCGTGTAGCGCTTTCAAGAGCTAGAAAAACCATTCGAGAATTTATGATAAAAACGCATAGCCATGGCATTAGATAATATAGAAAAAACACTAGAGCGTTATTTTGAAGGGGCAACATCGCTAGTAGAAGAGCAAGAATTGAAAAAGTACTTTGCTTCTGCTGATGTGGCGCCACATTTACAACAATACCAATCGTTGTTTGTTTATTTTTCGGAATCAAAAAAGGAAACATCGGAAGTAGCTTTTTCAATACCTCGAAAAAAGAGAAAACAAATGACTTGGATTTCTTTTGCAGCTTCGGTTGTGGTGGTTTTGGGAATTGGGTTCTATATTTTTACCACCAATACAGTGGCAACGCAATC
>CALPUN020000114.1 GCA_943326765.2 Bifidobacterium breve
AACTAACGTGTCCTTCTAATAAAATTGCTTTGGAAACTAGGAAAACTAATCCTTTAGAAATAGCGTAAGACAAAAGATACATCGATACTGACGTTACAATAGAAGAGCCTTTCAAGCAACTCCATAAGGTTTTTTAAAATAAAATTATTAGATTTTGAACCCTGAATATGAAATGATTTGAGACTGTAGATTTTATAAGTCGTTACCATAACCTTTATAACAACAAAAAAGCCTCGCTAATAAAGTGAGGCTTTTCTATTTATTCTGGATCATTCATCTTAAAACTTTCCATAAATTTTGTGGTATAATTTCCCGCGACATAATCGGGTTCATCCATCAATTGTCTGTGGAAAGGAATGGTGGTTTTAACACCTTCGATAACGAACTCATCTAAAGCGCGCTTCATTTTATTGATGGCTTCTTCACGAGTTTGTGCAGTCGTAATCAACTTGGCAATCATCGAGTCGTAATTGGGTGGGATGGTATACCCTGCATAAACATGCGTGTCCAATCGAACTCCGTGTCCGCCCGGTGCATGAAGCGTAGTAATTTTTCCTGGTGAAGGTCGAAAATCATTATAGGGGTCTTCAGCATTGATTCTACATTCTATTGCATGCAAATTTGGAAAATAGTTTTTACCCGAAATTGGAATTCCGGCAGCCACCATAATTTGCTCCCGAATCAAATCGTAATCAATTACTTGTTCTGTAATTGGGTGCTCCACTTGAATGCGGGTATTCATTTCCATGAAATAGAAATTTCGGTTTTTATCTACCAAAAATTCTACGGTTCCTGCGCCTTCATATTTAATAAACTCGGCTGCTTTTACCGCTGCTTCGCCCATTTTATTTCGCAACTCATCGGTCATAAATGGCGATGGTGTTTCTTCGGTTAATTTTTGATGGCGACGTTGCACAGAACAATCTCTTTCTGAAAGATGACATGCTTTACCGTAAGCATCTCCGACAACTTGGATTTCAATATGACGAGGTTCTTCGATCAATTTTTCTAAGTACATTCCGTCATTTCCAAAAGCGGCAGCCGATTCTTGGCGTGCATCTTCCCATGCTTTTAATAAATCTTCTTCTTTCCAAACGGCGCGCATTCCTTTTCCACCACCTCCAGCAGTAGCCTTTAACATAACGGGGTAGCCCATTTCTTTGGATAATTTTTTCGCTTGCTCAAACGATTCTAAAAGACCTTCAGAGCCCGGAACACAAGGAACTCCTGCGGCTTTCATCGTGGCTTTTGCCGAAGCTTTGTCGCCCATACGGTCAATCATTTCTGGTGAAGCACCTATAAATTTAATCCCGTGTTCTTGACAAATTTTAGAAAATTTAGCATTTTCAGAAAGGAACCCGTACCCTGGATGAATGGCATCGGCATTGGTAATTTCGGCTGCGGCTATAATATTTGACATTTTCAAATACGATAAATTGCTTGGTGGTGGACCTATACAAACCGCTTCGTCTGCAAATTTAACGTGCAAACTTTCGGCATCCGCTGTAGAATAAACGGCAACGGTTTTGATTCCCATTTCTCTACAGGTACGAATAACACGAAGTGCAATTTCACCTCTATTTGCAATTAATATTTTTTTAAACATCTTTTTAAAATTAGATAATTAGACAATGAGATACTTAGATGATAAAGGAAATAATAGTAACGTTTTAAATCCTAAATCCTAAATCTAAAATCTAAAATTATTTAGGATGGATCAACTAAGAATAATGGTTGGTCAAATTCTACTGGCGACATATCATCAACCAATATTTTTACTATTTTACCAGAAATTTCAGATTCAATTTCGTTGAATAATTTCATTGCTTCAATGACACAAAGCACATCTCCTTTTGATATATTGGCTCCAACTTCAACAAACATTGGCTTGTCTGGTGATGGTTTTCTGTAAAAAGTTCCAATAATAGGTGATTTCACCGTGACATATTTCGATGCTTCATCCACTGGTGCTGCTGCAATAGGCGCTACAGCAACTGGAGCTATAGGAGCTGCTTGCGGTAACTGTTGAATAGGAGCTTGTTGTAAATAGGTGATTTCTGGTGCATGGCCTTCTAAGGTCGTTCTAATTGTAATTTTTACATCCCCAGTTTCTAATTTTACTTCTGCAACTCCTGAATTTGATACAAATTTGATTAGGTTTTGAATTTCTTTTAAATCCATAATTATTTGTTTTTAGTTTTAGTTTATTGTTTGTTGTATGCCCATTTTAGATAGATTGATCCCCAAGTGAATCCACCTCCAAATGCTGCAAAAATAAGATTGTCGCCTTTTTTAAATACATGTTCAAAATCGTTCAACAATAATGGCAAAGTTGCTGAAGTAGTATTTCCGTATTTTTCAATATTGATTAAGACTTTACTTTCATCTAACTCCATTCTGCTAGCAGTAGCGTCAATGATTCTTCTATTCGCTTGATGCGCTACTAACCAATTGACATCGTCTTTGGTCAAATTATTTCTTTGCATTATTTTCTCACTTACGTCGGCCATTCCTGTTACGGCATATTTGAAAACCGTTTTTCCATCTTGAAAAACATAGTGTTGTCGGTTTTCAACCGTTTCTTTAGAAGCTGGAAGAATAGAGCCGCCAGCGTCAATTTTTAAATAGTCACGCCCGATACCATCACTTTTCAGATACTCATCTTGTAATCCTAATCCTTCGGTGTTGGGTTCAAATAAAACAGCACCAGCACCATCTCCAAAAATGATACAGGTAGCTCTATCGGTATAGTCTATAATAGAAGACATTTTATCAGCGCCAATCAACAATACTTTTTTATAACGCCCTGATTGTACATAGGCTGCAGCAGTCGACATTCCGTATAAAAACCCAGAACAGGCTGCTTGAATATCAAAGGCAAAAGCATTTACGGCTCCAATTTGAGTAGCTACATAAACAGCGGTAGAAGCCACCGGCATGTCTGGCGTAGTGGTTGCCACAAGTACAAGCTCGATTTCTAAAGGGTCAACTCCGCTTTTTTTAATTAAATCTTCAGCAGCTTTGATACACATAAAAGAAGTTCCTAATTTTTCTCCTTTAAGTATTCTTCTTTCTTTGATTCCAGTCCGACTAGTAACCCATTCGTCGTTTGTTTCTACCATAGTCTCCAATAATTTATTGGTAAGGATAAAATCTGGAACATATGCTCCAACAGCGGTAATTGCGGCTGTAATTGTATTCATAGGTTTTTATTAATTTTCTTATCAGATTTATGATTTGATAAAGAGGTGGAATTTACAAAAAAAATCTAAAACAAATTTATTTTAGAAGGGCTTATTTGGTTAAAAATATACACAACAAAAAACTCCCACATTGGTGAGAGTTCGTGTATTCGTTATCGAAAAATATTACGCAAGTGCCACAGTTGATTTATCAACAACTACTTGACCTCTGTAATACATTTTCCCTTCATGCCAATAGGCTCTGTGGTATAAATGTGCTTCTCCAGTTATTGGACATGTAGCAATCTGAGCCACGGTAGCTTTGTAATGTGTTCTTCTTTTATCTCTTCTAGTTTTCGAGATTTTTCTCTTAGGATGTGCCATTTTACTATATTATTTATCCGTTAATAGTTTCTTTAATTTTTCCCAACGCGGGTCTATTTCTTCTTCTTTTATTATTTCTTTTTTTTGGTCCTTGACCATCAACTCTTTCAGCTTGTCTAAAGCAGGTGATTGCAAACTCCCGTCTTTAATCCCAGGGTGTGTCTTTTTTAGCGGAACCGATAAAGCAATCATTTCAAAAACATATTGCTTGATGTCGATTTGATGTTCACCATGAGGCAAAATTAACAACTCTTCGTTGTCGTCATTGAACTGCTCTCCAAATTGAACCACCACTTTTATTTTTCCTTTAACCGGCAAATCAAAAAGCTCTCCGGTCAAGTCACAAGGCACGTTAACGGTTCCTTTGTGTTTGAAAGCAAGCTCTAACATGGTGCTTTTCTTCTCTAAAACCACATTAACTTTGATGTCTGAATCTTCAAATTCATTGTAATCAAAATCCTCAAAGAACGCTTTACTTATTTGATATTCAAACTGATGTTTCCCTAACTTTAATCCTATGAAAGGAATTAAAAACTCATTTAACTGCTTCATTTCAACAACAATTTGTCCGAAGGTTTCGGGAGCGCAAAGATATAAAATTATTGAACAATCAAAACGGTTGTCGCTTTTTTTTTAGCGATTATTTTTTTCAGCCTGTTTTTCCCTTACTTTCATAGGGTTGCTGCTGATTTCTTGGTATTGATTTCTAGAATTAAACACATCTATTGCCAAGTAAACTGCTTCCTTAAACGAATTATAGTCAGCAATTCCCTTCCCAGCAATATCATAAGCTGTACCGTGATCGGGTGAGGTTCTTATTTTGTTTAACCCTGCGGTGTAATTCACTCCTTTTCCAAACGACAAAGTCTTGAAGGGTATCAACCCTTGGTCATGATACGTTGCTATTATCGCATCGTATTTTTCATATTGATTGCTTCCAAAAAAACCATCCGCAGGGAAAGGGCCAAAAACCAACGTTCCTTTATCGTACAATTCTTTTATGGTAGGCTTCATGATTTCTTGTTCTTCTTTCCCAATGACCCCGTTATCTCCGCTGTGTGGATTTAAACCCAAGACTGCGATTTTTGGTTTACTAATGCCAAAATCTTGTATTAGTGTGTTTTTGATCGTTTCAATTTTTTGGATAATCAACTTTGGTGTCAAGTGTTTGGCAACTTCATTAACCGGAATGTGATCGGTAAGCAACCCAACTCTCAGAGTATCCTGCACCATTAACATCAAAGCATTGCCTTCCAACTCCTGATTTAAATAATCTGTATGTCCTGGAAATTTGAATTCCTCTGATTGGATATTGTATTTATTAATTGGAGCGGTAACCAAAACATCTATTAACCCTTCTTTTAAAGCTTTGGTTGCAGATACAAACGATTTAATCGCGTACTTCCCAACTTCGTCATCATTAACGCCTAAATTCAAATCAACACTTTCTTTCCAAACGTTTAATACATTTATTTTTCCGGGAAGTATTTGATTTAAATGATCAATCCCGTGCAATAATGACGTCGATTCAAAACTCTTTTTTACAAAAGATACGGTTTTTACATTGGCAAAAATAACTGGCGTACACAATTCTAACATTCTAGAATCTTCGAAAGTTTTGAGCACCACTTCGCTTCCAATACCGTTTAAATCTCCTATTGAAATTCCAACGATGATATTTTCTGCTTTTTTCATTCTTACTACAAGTTATTTATTGCTAATTTTGAAGTGCAAATTTAGTAAAATAAAACAAGAATGTTTACAGGAATTATAGAAACCCTTGGCACCATCCAAGAAATCAAAAAAGCAGCCGATAATCTGCAAATAACAATCCTTACCACAATTACTCCTGAATTAAAAATTGACCAAAGTGTTGCACACAATGGCGTTTGTCTGACTGTAGTTGCTCTCAACGAAAACACTTATACCGTTACGGCAATCAAGGAGACTATTCTGAAAACGAATTTGGGAAATTGGAAGGTTGGCGATTGTGTCAATTTAGAGCGCGCGATGAAATTAGGCGACCGTCTTGACGGACATATCGTTCAAGGGCATGTAGACCAAATAGGCGTTTGTAAAAAAATTGAAAATGCTAATGGAAGTTGGTATTATACCTTTGAATATGATGCTAACTTAAACAACTTAACCATCGAAAAAGGTTCTATAACCGTAAATGGTGTAAGCTTGACTGTTGTGAATTCAATAAAAAATGAATTTAGCGTTGCTATAATTCCTTACACTTATGAACACACCAATTTCAAGGACTTTGCAATTGGAACTACCATAAACCTAGAATTTGATGTCATTGGAAAATACGTTTCACGGCTATATTCTCTAAACAATTAACAGCCGTAATGCTTAAAAATAAAAAACTCCGACTTACATCGGAGTTTTTTTATTGAGTTGAATTTTATTTATTTTAAAGATTCCGTATACCACAGCTGACACTAACAATAATAATAAATCTCCATCAATCGGAAGCCCTGGAGGGGGTACTTCTGGAGGCGGTGGACCTGTTGGGCCCGCAAATGCAGACACACCCAAAAGAACTAGGAGAATTAAAAATATATTTGGGACAATTTTCATAGCTCGTAAAAGTAAATAAAAAATGTTTCCATCAAAATTTTTTTGTATTATAATTTCATTATTAAAAAACAATGCCTTTGTAATGCAAATCCCTACAGATACAATTTCTTACTAACGTAATTCTTTGAACTTTAGTTTTTAAAATTATTAAAAAACTATTTTCAACTGTTTATAATAAAAACTCTCATCGTGAAAGCTTTTTGTGGTCCCACTTGGAATCGAACCAAGCACCTACTGATTATGAGTCAGTTGCTCTAACCGAATGAGCTATAGGACCGATTATGAGGTTGCAATATTACTACAATTTTTGATTTTTTGCAACTATTTTTGAAACAGATGGGTGTTTACAGTGTTCACAGTGGTTTTTGTAATTTAATTTACAAGAAATTAGAGTTTTTTTTAGTAGTGAAAAGTAGTTGAATAAGATTTGATCCAATTACATTCATTTGCTGAAAAGCATGAAAATTGACCTAAAAATCATATCAGGCGTGCAAATGGTGTGCACATTTTTAGAGTATCTATATGCTGCAAATAGTTTAATAATGGCAACTATTAAAATTGTATTAGATCAACGTAGAGTAAAAAATGACAAAACTTATCCAGTTGTGATTAGAGTAAGGCACCTTAAAAAGTATTTTGACCTTAAAACAGATTACAGTGCTCCTTTGAGTATGTTTAACACCTCTAAACAGCAAATCATTAACAACCAACAAGCAAATTTTCAAATCGAAGAACTTAAAGAAAAATTTGCTAAGAGAATTCGCAGTTATCTCACTGACAACAATAATTTTGTCACTGATATTAATGATTTAAAAAAGTATGTAATCCAACGACCTTCTGAACTTATTACAGTGGATGAATTCTGGAAAGAGGTTATTCAACAACTTTTAGATAGCAATAGAACTGGAACTGCAAGATCCTACAAAACTACATTATCTGTACTTTCAAAGATTGTAGATTTTAAATGCAAATTCACTCAGATATCATACAAAGATTTAATCACCATTGAAACCACTTTATTAAAAAGAGGTGTTTCACTAAATGGAATTGCAGTTTACATGAGAACTTTCAG
>CALPUN020000115.1 GCA_943326765.2 Bifidobacterium breve
AGATGGTTATTTTTTTATTTTTAATTGCAGGTGGAAATTTAAAGTTGTCGCTAATAAACATCGATAGGGTATAATTTCCGTCTTTAACTTGAGGTTTTAAATCAACTTCTGTAGATCGATATGGTTTGTCGGTTGTGCTAGGGACTGCAGTATCAGTAGATGCTATTTGTGCCGAAGCGGTTAGGCTACAAAGCAATATAAAGAAAAAAAATGGTTTCATAATCGGTTTTGTAAAGATTTCAAAAATAAGGAATTAATGCAAATAAAGGTGTTTTATTTAATCATTAAATGAAAAAAAATAGAATCATTTAAGTTAGGACTAACCAGCAGTTAACCTAGTTATTAAAAAATTAATTATAAAAAAGTAGGGCTATTCTATATCTAAATGTTTTCATTAAAACAAAATTTTTCAAAATTAAACGGGTACACGGCTTATGAAGCAAAACAACTCATTATCAACTAAAACTTTTGAATTATGGAACCCAATTTTGAAATCGTTGAGAAAGAATCGATTTTTTCTCTAAAATTCCCAACAGCCGAAGTGCTTCAAGACGCTTATGCCATTCACCAACGCACCATTGATTTGTTGCGTGCGATGTATCTAGGCAATATTGAACATTCTAAAATTAAGATATTTTTCGAAGACAACATATCAACCAAAATGGTAGAAACAACCATTTGGGCGGTCACCGATAGGAGTGTAATTTTAAAACGAGGAGTTGGAATTCCAATCAATAGAATCTTAAAATCCTGCTAAATATATAATAACACCAGCTTTAAAAATGCCCCAAAAAGTATGACACTATTTGGGGCATTTTTTAAAGCAAGAAAAGTAGTATTTCAAATTAGTTGACCAATTCACTTTGATTTCTGAAAACCAATTTGCCGTCGAACGCATCAATCAATACGATACTGTCTGTGGTGATTTTTCCTGCCAAGATTTCTTTTGAAAGTTCGTTCAACACTTCTCTTTGAATTACTCGTTTTACAGGTCTAGCGCCAAAGTGCAAGTCATATCCTTTTTCCGACAAATAAATGATGGCTTCTGGTGTAGCATCAAGTGTAATACCTTGTTGAGCCAGCATCTTAGTGACACTTTTTAGTTGTAATCCAACAATTTGAGCAATATTGGCTTTAGTCAGCGGTGTAAACATCACAATTTCATCGATACGGTTGATGAATTCAGGACGTACGGTTTGTTTCAATAGGCCTAAGACTTCTACTTTCGCGGCTTCTGTAGCCGCTTCGATACCTCCTTTTAGATTCTCAAATTTCTCTTGGATGATTTGACTTCCACTATTGGAGGTCATGATGATAATCGTGTTTTTGAAATCAGCCAATCGCCCTTTATTGTCGGTCAATCGTCCTTCATCTAGAACTTGCAATAAAATATTAAAGGTATCGGGGTGTGCTTTTTCAATCTCATCCAACAAAATTACAGAATAGGGTTTTCTGCGCACGGCTTCGGTTAATTGTCCGCCTTCATCATACCCCACATATCCCGGAGGCGCTCCAACCAAACGGCTCACACTGTGACGTTCTTGGTATTCACTCATGTCGATACGGGTCATTGCATTTTCATCGTCAAACAAATACTCGGCGAGTGCTTTGGCCAATTCCGTTTTTCCTACACCAGTAGTTCCAAGAAACAGAAAGGTTCCTACCGGTTTTTTCATATCCTGCAATCCAGCACGACTTCTTCGAACGGCATCACTGACGGCAACGATAGCTTCTTCTTGACCCACGACACGTTTGTGTAATTCGGCTTCCAATCGCAAGAGTTTATCTCGTTCGCCTTGCAACATTTTCATCACGGGAATACCCGTCCATTTGGCTACGACTTCGGCGATATCTTCTCGAGTGACTTCTTCCTTGATTAAGGAAGTGCCCGATTGGTTTTCGAGCAATTGTTTTTGCAACTGATCCAAACGTTCTTGTGCTTCTTTAATTTTTCCATAGCGTATTTCGGCTACTTTTCCGTAATCGCCTTCGCGTTCGGCCCGTTCGGCTTCGTATTTAAAATCTTCAATTTCGGTTTTTACGACTTGAATGTTGTCTACCACGTCTTTTTCGGATTTCCATTTGGCATAAATCTCATTCCGACTTTCTTTGACATTCGCTAACTCCATTCCCAATCCTTTCAATTTACTTTCGTCTTTTTCACGTTTGATAGCTTCGATTTCGATTTCCAATTGCATGATTTTACGATCTAAAACGTCGAGTTCTTCGGGTTTCGAATTAATTTCCATTCGCAATTTGGAGGCCGCCTCGTCCATCAAATCAATCGCTTTGTCCGGAAGAAATCTATTGGTAATATAGCGTTGTGATAGTTCAACCGCTGCGATAATCGCATCGTCTTTTATTTGTACTTTGTGGTGTGTTTCGTATTTTTCCTTGATGCCGCGAAGAATTGAAATGGCGCTTTCCGTATCCGGTTCTTCGACCATTATTTTTTGAAAACGACGTTCTAACGCTTTGTCTTTTTCGAAGTATTTTTGGTATTCATCTAAAGTGGTGGCACCAATAGCTCGCAATTCACCACGGGCCAAAGCCGGTTTCAAAATATTCGCGGCATCCATAGCACCCTCGCCGCCACCAGCACCAACTAGCGTATGAATTTCATCAATGAATAATACAATATCACCTTCGGCTGCGGTTACTTCTTTTACGACCGATTTCAACCGCTCTTCGAATTCTCCTTTGTATTTCGCACCGGCAATAAGGGCACCCATATCGAGCGAAAATACAATTTTGTCTTTCAAATTCTCGGGTACATCGCCATCTACAATTCGGTGCGCCAATCCTTCGGCTATAGCGGTTTTACCAACGCCGGGTTCACCCACAAGCATTGGATTGTTTTTGGTTCTACGGGTAAGAATTTGCAAGACGCGGCGAATTTCTTCATCGCGACCAATAACGGGATCGAGTTTGCCGTTTTTAGCCAACTCGTTTAAGTTCTTGGCGTATTTGTTTAAGGCGTTGTACGTTTCTTCGGCAGAAGCAGAAGTGACGCGTTCTCCTTTTCGCAATTCGTCGATGGCGGCTTGAAGTCCTTTTTCGGTGACACCCTGATCTTTGAGAATTTGGGCGATTTTACTTTTCGAAGCGAAAATGGCTAGAATCAAGTGTTCGATCGAAACGAATTCGTCATTCATTTTTTTTGCAATACTTTCAGCGTCGTTCAGGGTGATGCCCGCGATTCTAGAAAACATAATGTCGCCTCCCGAAACTTTAGGAAAACTTTGCAAGGTGCTTTCTAGGATTTTAAGAAATAGCGACACATTAACGTTGAGTTTTTTCAAAAGAAACGGTGCTACATTTTCATCCACTTCAAAAATGGCTTTGAAAAGGTGTTCGTTTTCAATTTGTTGGTGTCCTAAACTTTGTGCCAATTGCTGAGCGGCTTGAATCGCCTCTTGTGATTTGATTGTAAATTTAGAAATGTTCATCGTTTTAGGGTTTGTTACTTAGTGTTTAATAGTTAACTTTGAAATCGATTCGTCAATTCTTATTCCAGCCCTAAAAATTAGACAAAGTGTCTGTATTCAAGGATTTAGAAGCGACATATTGACTTAAAATTCGATAAAATGAGTATTTTTTCTTCCATATTTGGTACATCCGAAACCCAAAAAAGTCGTTCCAAGCATAGTATTTGGATTCCATTAGAAACGTTAGGACAATTGAATGAAATTACTACTCTTTCTTTTGAAAAACCGGTGTTACTTTTTAAACACAGCACCCGTTGTAGTATTAGTAGAATGGCGTTGAAGGAATTTGAAAACGACTTTAATCTGTCTTCTAAAGTTACGCCTTATTTTCTAGACTTGTTGGAACATCGCGATATTTCTAATGAAATTGCTTTACGATTTGGAGTCGTGCATCAATCGCCTCAATTGATTTTAATCCGAGACGGAAAAGCCGTTTACGACACTTCGCACAGCGGTATTGAAGTGGCGGCATTGGAAAAGCAATTATAGTACTTCGCCTTGTGTTTTGGTATAGTCGATTTCGTTTTGTGTGGATGTTTAGGTAGAAATTCTGTACGCATTGTCCAAAAAGAATTCTGTGAATTAAAAGGCAATAATAGTGCTACAGCAATAAAGCAAAGGCCTCAACTGAAGTGCTTTCGATTAGAGTCCCTTTTATTTCCTTACAAAAGGGGGTAGCAATTTGCTGGATACTTCTCCAAAACCGATTCTAACTTCATTGTTTTTACAAAATCCTTTCATAATAACCGTATCGTTATCGTTGATAAATTTGCGCTCACTGCCATCGTTCAATAAGATTGGGTTTTTACCGTTCCAAGTCAATTCTAACATCGATCCGAAACTTTTAGGTGTGGGTCCTGAGATGGTTCCAGAGCCCATCATATCACCAGAATTTACTCGACATCCATTAGAAGTATGATGCGTTAATTGTTGGCTCATCGTCCAATACATGTATTTGAAATTGGAATTAGAAACCACAGTTGGCTCCTTGTTTTCAGGGGCTATGGTTACTTCTAAATTGATGTCAAAGGCATGTTTTCCTTTTTGTTGTAAATAGGGTAGTGGATTAGGATCTTGATTGGGTCCTTTAGTTCTGAAGGGTTCCAAAGCATCTAAGGTCACAATCCATGGCGAAATGGACGTAGCAAAATTCTTTGCTAAGAAGGGTCCAAGGGGCACGTATTCCCATTTTTGAATATCACGAGCGCTCCAATCGTTCAACAAAACCATTCCAAAGATGTACTCTTCGGCCTCATGCACCGGAATATTTTCGCCCATAATGTTCGCATCGGTGGTGATGAATGCCATTTCCAATTCGAAATCAATAGAACGAGACGGACCGAAAACGGGTGTGTTTTCACCATTTGGCAACGTTTGGCCCATCGGTCGGTGCACTGGAATTCCAGAGGGTACTATCGATGAACTTCGCCCATGATAACCAACGGGAATGTGTAACCAATTAGGCAATAACGCATTGTTGGGATCTCGAAACATTGAACCAACGTTTGTGGCGTGCTCTTTACTGGAATAAAAATCAGTATAATCGCCAATCAGAACGGGAAGTTGCATTTCTACTTCATTGACTGGGCAAACTACGATGCTTCGGTGTTCTGCATTGTCTCGGAGTTTAGCGTTGTTTTTATCAAAAATATCGGCAATTCGATTGCGTACTAGGCGCCATGTTTTTTTTCCGTCAGAAATAAAGTCATTCAGGGTGTCTTGCATGAACATGTCGTCGGTAAGCTCGATTCCGTCAAAATAGTTAAGTTGTTGTAAAGCTCCTAAATCGATAGCATTGTTACCAATTCGGGTGCCAATGGTAATTACATCTTCTTTAGTAATAAAGACACCAAAAGGAATGTTTTGAATAGGAAAATCACTGTCGGTAGGGACGTCTAACCAAGAAGTGCGTTTAGGATTGTTGGCAGTTATAGGCATGAGTTGCGTTGATTTGTTGTTGAAAATTCAGTTATCAAATATATCATTATATGTCAATTTTACAAACCGTTTTCGTAATTTTGGACAGTTTTTAACGAAAAATAAAACAATGCGACACGACGAACAAATTTTTGATTTAATTCTTGAAGAACAAGACCGCCAAATTCACGGCATAGAACTCATTGCCTCGGAGAATTTTGTAAGCGACCAAGTAATGGAAGCAGCAGGTTCTTGTTTGACTAATAAATATGCAGAAGGCTATCCGGGCAAACGTTATTATGGCGGTTGTGAAGTGGTCGATGTGGTAGAACAAATTGCTATCGATAGAGCCAAAGCCTTATTTGGCGCCGAATATGCCAACGTACAACCACACTCTGGATCGCAAGCCAATACAGCTGTTTATCATGCTTGTTTGAAACCCGGAGATAAAATTTTAGGTTTTGATTTGTCGCACGGTGGGCATTTAACGCACGGTTCTCCCGTAAATTTTTCTGGCCGTTTGTACAACCCTGTTTTTTATGGTGTTGAAAAAGAAACCGGACAATTTAATTACGATAAGATTCAAGAAATAGCAACTAGAGAGCAACCCAAACTTATCATTGCCGGAGCTTCGGCTTATTGCAGGGATATGGATTTTGCTCGTTTCCGTCAAATAGCGGATAGTGTAGGTGCTCTATTATTAGCGGATATTTCACATCCTGCCGGATTAATTGCAAAAGGATTGATGAACGACCCAATACCGCATTGTCACATAATCACTACGACCACTCACAAAACCTTGCGTGGGCCAAGAGGCGGAATGATCTTAATGGGAAAAGATTTTGAAAACCCATTCGGATTAACCACTCCAAAAGGAGAAATACGCATGATGTCTTCGTTATTAGATTTAGCGGTTTTCCCAGGAAACCAAGGCGGCCCATTGATGCATATTATCGCAGCGAAGGCTGTAGCTTTTGGTGAATGTTTGACGGATGAATTTTTCCATTATTCGATGCAAGTTCAAAAGAATGCCAAAGCGATGGCAGCGGCATTTATGAACCGAGGTTACGATTTGATTTCGGGAGGAACCGACAATCACATGATGCTAATCGACTTAAGAAACAAAGGGATTACGGGCAAAGAAGCTGAAAATGCCTTGGTTAAAGCCGAGATTACAGTGAATAAAAACATGGTGCCTTTTGACGATAAATCGCCTTTTATCACTTCTGGAATTCGCGTAGGAACACCAGCCATCACTACTCGTGGTTTGGTAGAAAGTGATATGGAAGTGATTGTGGAATTAATCGACCGCGTGTTGATGAACCATACCAACGAAGAAATTATAGAGCAAGTCGCCGACGAAGTCAACGAAATGATGGGCGAACGAGCGATGTTTGTATTTTAATTATTATTTGAAGTTACAGCTTGTAAGTTAGTTGTTTTTAAAGTGCATAACTTACAAATGTAAATAATAAACCCACCACTACTATGTCTATTTTAAGACTCAAATTGCCAACAGATCCTCGTTGGGTGAATATCGTTGAAAAGAACATCGAAGAGATTCTAACGGATCACGCTTGGTGCGAACAGAAAGCAGCTTCAAATGCGATTACGATCATCACCATCAATTCAGAATATCCTGATTTGGTCAGCGATATGTTGGCTTTGGCCAAAGAAGAAATCGAACATTTTCAAATGGTACACAATATCATTAAAAAACGCGGTTTGACGATGGGTCGAGAGCGTAAAGACGAGTATGTTGGTGAGTTAGCGCAATACATGAAACGCAGTAATATAGGAAG
>CALPUN020000116.1 GCA_943326765.2 Bifidobacterium breve
GTTAAGCTACTGGCGTAAGTACTATTAATTTTTAAGAAAAAGGGTTCGGTTAAGAGGTAGAATTTCGATTTTTTTTGTTCGCCGCCTTTCATCAAATAGGCATTCAACATAGGGGTTAACGTTAGCGACACGAAAGCCGAAATCAATACCGCAGCGCCAATGACGACGCCAAATTCTCGGAACAATCGGCCCACAAATCCATCTAAGAAAATCACCGGTAAAAACACCGCTGCCAATGTGATGGAAATCGAAATGACCGCAAAGAAAATTTCGTTCGAGCCTTTGATAGCGGCTTCTATAGGCGACATCCCTTCTTCGACTTTTTTGAAAATGTTTTCGGTCACTACAATGCCGTCATCGACCACCAAACCTGTCGCAAGAACGATGGCTAGCAACGTCAAGACATTGATCGAAAATCCGAAGAGCCACATGATAAAAAACGTAGCAATTAACGAAACAGGAATGTCTATTAAAGGACGGAAGGCAATGGCCCAATCTCTAAAAAACAAGTAGATGATTAAAATGACTAGCAGTAATGAAATTCCAAGTGTTTCGGCTACTTCCAATACCGATTTTTTAACGAAAATCGTATTGTCGATAGCGATGTTGAGTTGGATATCTTTCGGTAATTCTTTCTGAAGGGTTTCAAATTTTTTATAAAATTCTTTAGAAATATCGAGATAATTAGCACCGGGAAGAGGTACAATCGCTACACCCACTAAAGGCAAACCCGATTGCGACATTTGAGTCTCTATGTTTTCTGGACCTAAAGCTGCCGAACCGACATCGCTAAAACGCACTGTTTTTTCGCCATCCGCTTTAATGATAATGTTGTTGAATTGTTCGGGCTTGTATAAATTCCCAACAGTTTTTACAGTAAGTTCGGTATTGTTTCCGGTTAGTTTTCCGGAAGGCAACTCGACATTTTGTTGGTTCAAGGCATTCTTCACATCGGACACGGTACAACCATACGAAGCTAGTTTTATAGGATCAATCCACAACCGCATGGCGTATTTTTTTTGTCCCCATATTTGAATGCCACTGACACCGGGAATAGTTTCTAATCGCGGTCCGATACTATTCTCAGCATAATCGCTCAATTCCATTGCGTTTCGGGTATCGCTTTGAATCGTCATCGAAATAATCGCATCGGCATTGGCATCGGCTTTCGAAACTACGGGTGGTGCATCGATATCTTTGGGTAAAAGTTTCGCTGCTAAAGCCACTTTGTCTCTCACATCGTTGGCAGCGGTCTCTAAATCTTTATTCAAATTGAACTCTACCGTAATATTACTAGTTCCTTGAACGCTGGAGGAAGTAATGTTTTTAATACCGTCGATAGCGTTGATGGCTTTTTCAATAGGTTCGGTGATTTGCGATTCGATGATATCCGAATTAGCGCCAGCATAATCCGTTCGAATTGAAATTTGCGCCGGATCAATAGAAGGAAATTCGCGAACGCCTAAAAAAGTGTACCCAATGATACCAAACAAGATGATGGTCAAGTTGAGTACAATAGTTAAAACCGGGCGTTTAATACTTAAGGTGGATAGACTCATTTGGAATTACGATATTCGATTTACGAGGCGAATTAGAAATCTATTTGATTTTTACTTTTACTGAAGCATCTGCTTTCAATGACATAACGCCCGAAGTGATTAAGGTGTCGCCCGCTTTTAAACCAGAAAGCACCAATATAGAAGCGTCGGTTCTTGTAGCAGTTTCCACCATCACTTCTTTGGCTTTGCCATTGGAGGAAACAAATACTTTTTTACCATTTTGAACGGGAACGATAGCTTCACTTGGTACCACAACGGCGTCTTTGATTATAGCTAAAGGGAAGTCAACATCGGCGAAAGTTCCGGGTAATAACTTCCCATCTTTATTGTCGGCAATGGCTCGGACTTGTAACGTTCTGGTGTTGATTTGAATTCCAGGTTCTATAGCATAGATTTTAGCGGTATATTTCTCTGAAGAACCCGCCACCTCAAAAGTAATATTGGAGTTTGGTTTTACTTCGTTGGCGTATTTCTCAGGAATAGAAAACGTGATTTTTAGTTTGCTGGTATTGACCAAATTCGCAACCAAAACGCTAGGGGAAATATAAGTTCCAGGCGAAATCGAACGCAATCCAATTTTGCCCGAGAACGGAGCTTTAACAGCCGTTTTTCCGATTTGTACCTGAATTAATTGACTTTGTGCTTGGGCTGATTTTAAATCGGCTCGTGCGACATCATATTCTTCTTGGCTGATGGCTTCTTTTTGAAGGAGAAGTTTGGCGCGTCGTTCGTTTTCCGAAGCCAATCCTTCTTTGGTTTTAACTTGTCCTAATTGGGCTCGGAGTTCCATGTCATTGACTTTAAACAAGACTTGCCCTTTGGTGACCGTGCCCCCTTCTTGGAAATAAATTCCTTCAACGATTCCGGAAATTTCACTGCGGATCTCCACTTGTTCATTAGCTTCAATAGAGCCAGAGAGGGAAATGGTATTGTTGAAAGTTTGTGGCTTTACTATTATTCCTGCAACGTGCATCGTTTTGTTTTTGCCGCCCTTGTCTTTAGAATCGGTGTCTTTGTTTTTGTTTTGAATGATTCGGTAGCCAATCAAGGATCCGAAACCAAGAATCAAAAGCGTGTACACAAGGTATTTTATTTTCATAGTAAAAAGATAAGTAAACGCAAGCTATAAAGAGGTGAGCCAAATTTAGGTTTTACAATATGGAAACTTCTAAAGTTAGTTTTTATTTAACGTTGCAGACGTTTTTTTTTTGAAAAGTGCTCTAGCTGATGTAATTCCATATATTTTTTTTCTTCGACAATTCCATAAAAACCGTTCTCAAACTAGCATGTTCTGGTTTTGCCATCGAAGCGTCGTCTTTCAATAAGGTCACGGCATAATTTCGAGCGAGCATCAGAATGTCTCTGTCGCGGACAATATCAGCAATTTGCAAATTTAACACGCCGCTTTGTTGGGTTCCCATCAAATCTCCGGGACCGCGCAATTTCAAATCGACTTCAGCAATTTCGAAACCATCGTTAGTGCGACACATGGTTTCCATTCGGGTTTTGCTGTCGTTCGAGAGTTTGTGCGAGGTCATTAAAATGCAATAGCTTTGCTCGGCGCCACGACCCACGCGACCGCGCAGCTGGTGTAGTTGCGACAAACCAAAACGTTCGGCACTTTCAATAATCATTACGCTGGCATTCGGAATATTGACTCCAACTTCAATCACCGTGGTAGCGACCATAATGTTGGTTTTACCTTCTGAAAAACGTTTCATTTCGGCATCTTTATCGGCGGGTTTCATCTTGCCGTGTATTATCGAAATGGCATATTGTGGTAAAGGAAAATCGCGGGAAATGCTCTCGTAACCGTCCATCAAATCTTTGAAATCCATTTTTTCCGATTCTTGAATTAACGGATACACGATATAGATTTGGCGGCCTTTGGCAATTTCATCCCCAATAAATTTCCACACTTTCAATCGGTTCGAATCAAAGCGATGCACCGTTTGAATAGGTTTTCTTCCTGGTGGCAATTCATCAATTACAGAAATGTCTAAATCGCCATACAAACTCATCGCTAAAGTTCTTGGAATGGGAGTAGCGGTCATGACTAAAACATGGGGGGGGATTGTATTTTTCTTCCACAATTTCGAACGTTGTTCTACGCCAAATCGGTGTTGTTCGTCAATAATTGCTAGCCCTAAATTTTGAAATTTCACTTTGTCTTCAAGTAAGGCATGTGTTCCTATTAGGATGTGCAAGCTACCGTCTTCCAACCCTTCGTGAATGATTTTTCTTTCTGCGGTTTTGGTTGAACCGGTTAAGATTTTAATATTGATATTTAAGTCTTTAGCCAACTCATTCAATCCAAAAAAATGTTGATTGGCTAAGATTTCTGTGGGCGCCATTAAACAGGATTGGAAGCCATTGTCTAACGCCAACAACATGCTCATAAAAGCGACGATGGTTTTCCCAGAGCCTACGTCGCCTTGCAGCAAACGGTTCATTTGAGCGGGATTTCCCATGTCGTTTCGGATTTCTTTGAGCACTCGTTTCTGCGCATTGGTCAAATCGAACGGCAAATGATTTTGGAAAAAGGTATTGAAATTCTCCCCTACGGTTGTAAACGAATGGCCTTTAATTTTATGTTTTCGGAGGAGGTTTTTGGTGATGAGTTGGAGTTGGATGAAAAACAATTCTTCAAACTTCAATCGGAATTGCGCTTTCGCCAGAAGTTCGAGACTTTTGGGAAAATGAATATTGAATAAAGCGTCTTTTTTGGAAATTAATTTTAATTCCGCTATCAGATAATTTGGCAGTGTTTCTGAAAAGGAAGCATGCGTTTCCAGAAACAACTGTTGCATAAGTTTGTTAATAGTACGGCTTGAAATCCCTCGATTGGTCAAGGTTTCCGTAGAAGGATAAACAGGTTGCATGGCGGATCGCAGGCTTTGTTCGTGTTCGGTTAAAAGTTCCACTTCCGGATGTGCCATTTGAAAGATATTGTTGAACGAAGTGCATTTTCCGAAAATCACAATGGGCACATTGAGTTGCAAACTTTCACGAACCCATTTTTGTCCTTGAAACCAAACGAGTTCCATGGTGGTTGTGCCGTCAGTAAAACTGGCAACTAATCGACTTCCTCGTTTTTGTTCAATAGTTTTTAAATGAATTATTTTGCCAATGATTTGTACTTCCGCGGCATTGTTTTGCAATTCATTGACTTTGTAATAGCGCGTTCTATCGATATAACGGCTGGGGAAAAAGTTGAGTAAAGCTTCGTATTTGTGGATGCCCAATTCTTTTCGTAGCAAGACACCGCGACTGGGGCCAACGCCTTTGAGGTATTCGATGGGAGTTTGAAGCAAATCGGACATGGCTTAGAAATCAAGTTTCAATACGAAAGTTATTAGCGTAACGAAGATAGTTTTTAATTGGTAATTTTAAAAGAGCGCGCCTTTTTTATATCAACTATTTGAAAAAACTCTCAGTATCTTTGCGGAGCTTTTTAAACGAATGGCACATGAAGTTATATTTCTGTTTTCTATTGGTATCTACAATTGTCTTTGGTCAGCAAACGCAATTCGTTGATTTTAAAACGGCTCATGCCAGTCTCGAAATTAATCCTGTAAAACGCAATGTGATTGGTCAAATGGCGTATACTTTTGAAGTCAAGAATCCGGTGGACACGATTCGAATAGATGCCCAAAAGATGGTGTTTTCAGAGGTTAAAATCAATAATAAAGTGGTTAAATTCAAAGAAAGCAAGAAACAATTGTTGCTCTTTGAAGGGTTCAACAAAGGAGAAAATACAGTGACTTTTACTTATGAAGCTTTTCCAACGCAAACCTTGTATTTTGTGAATTGGGATTTCACCAAAGAGATTGATTCCCCTGAAGAAGTGCAAGGACAAATTTGGACGCAAGGTCAAGGCAAATACACTTCGAATTGGTTGCCCAGTTTTGATGATGTCAATGAAAAAGTAGTGTTTAGTTTGAACATTACGTTTCAAAAAAGTTTTGAAGTGATTTCTAATGGACTTTTACTTAAGAAAGTCAATTTAGGAGACCATATTTCATGGCAGTATGCTATGCAAAAACCGATGAGTAGTTATTTGATAATGCTCGCCATAGGTCATTTTCAGAAGTTAAAACAAACCGCTACATCCGAAATTCCATTAGAGTTTTATTATGAGAAAGAAGACAGTAATAGAGTAGAACCGACTTATCGCGACAGTCGAAAAGTTTTTGATTTTCTCGAACAAGAAATTGGAGTTCCATATCCTTGGGGAATTTATCGGCAAATTCCGGTTCGGGATTTTTTGTATGCCGGAATGGAAAATACCACCTCGACACTTTTTTCTAGAGATTTTGTGGTGGATAGTATTGGCTATCACGATCGTAATTATTTGAATGTGAATGCGCACGAATTGGCACACCAGTGGTTTGGTGATATGGTGACGGCACAATCCGGAAAAGACCATTGGTTGCAGGAAGGCTTTGCGACCTATTATGCGTTGTTGGCAGAACGAGAAGTGTTCGGTAATGATTATTTCTACAACAAATTATACAACACGTCGAAACAAATTTACGAAGCGTCGAAAACCGATACAATTCCGATACTAAATGAAAAAGCCAGTTCGTTGTCTTTTTATCAAAAAGGAGCCTGGGCATTGCAGGTGTTGCGGGAAGGTTTGGGAAGAGAAAAATTCAATCTGGCGGTTAAAAATTACTTAAAAAAGTATGCCTATCAGAACGTTACGACGGATAATTTTCTGGCAGAAATTAAATTAGTTTCCGATTTTGACACTAATTCCTTTCGGAAAAGATGGCTAGAAAGTGCAACATTTCCTGAGGAAGAAGTTACCGCTTTGCTTCAAAAAAATGATTTTTTAAACCACTACGTGCAGCTTCGTGACAAGCCATTAGATTTGGTCAAAGACAAAGAAACCGTTATAAAAATCATGCAAAGCGATGCCTATTTTCCAATAAAAGAATTGTTGCTCTATCAAGCGATGCCCAAACCGTTTGAAGCCAAGGAATTCCTTTTAAAGTTGGCATTAGAATCGAAAGATATCAATGTTCGGCAAGCCGTTGCAGCAACGCTAACAGAAATTCCGGAAAGTTTTAGAACGCAGTACGAAACGTTATTGAACGACGCATCCTATGAAACGCAGGAAATGGCGTTGTTTAATTTGTGGCGGCAATTTTCGGAACAACAACAAAAATACATTGTGATCTCTAAGAATTGGGTAGGTTTTCAGGACAAAAATCTAAAATTGCTGCATCTTTTTTTAGCGTTCCAAACGACACACTATCCGAAAGAGCAAGCTAAAATTTATTTGGAATTGCTGAGTTATACGGGAACGAATTACGATTCTACACTGCAGCAGCATGCGTTAGAAAAATTATTAAATTTAGAAATTTACACGGAAGATGTCTTAAGAAGTTTGGTTTATGGGATGGGAAATCACCGTTGGCAATTGGTGAAATTTTCAAAAGATAACATCCGAATACTTATAAAAAATCAAAAGTATCGGGATATTTTTATAAAAATCAGAGGCGATTTGCCCATTCGAGAAAAGACGCAATTGCAACGATTGCTGGACGAATAAAAAAGAGGATGTTTTTGGACATCCTCTTTGCTTGTGTGTAACTA
>CALPUN020000117.1 GCA_943326765.2 Bifidobacterium breve
AGTGGGTTCAACACGATATCAACAGGAGTTCCGTCTTCAAGGAAAGGCATGTCTTCATGACGAACGATACGAGCCACAATACCTTTGTTTCCGTGACGTCCTGCCATTTTATCCCCCACTTTCAATTTCCGTTTTTTCGCGATGTATACTTTAGCGAGTTTCAAGATTCCGGCTGGTAATTCATCACCAACAGTAATCGTAAATTTCTCTCTACGCAATGCTCCTTGTAAATCGTTTAACTTAATTTTATAGTTGTGGATCAAGTCGTTTACCATTTTATTGGTAGCGTCGTCAGCAACCCATTGTCCTTTGCTTAAGTGAGCGAAATCTTCTACAGCATATAACATTTTTTGAGTGTATTTTTTACCTTTTGGTAAAACTTCTTCCCCCAAATCATTCATCACCCCTTGCGAAGTTTTTCCGTTAACGATCACGAATAATTTCTCTACTAATTTGTCTTTTAATTCAACGAATTTCGTTTCGAATTCAATTTCTAAAGCGCCTAAAGCATCTTTATCTTGAGTACGTTTGCGTTTGTCTTTTACCGCTCGCGCGAATAATTTTTTATCTAAAACTACACCGTGTAAAGAGGGAGATGCTTTTAACGAAGCATCTTTCACGTCGCCAGCTTTGTCCCCGAAGATTGCGCGAAGCAATTTCTCTTCTGGAGTTGGATCCGATTCGCCTTTTGGAGTAATTTTTCCAATCAAAATGTCACCTGGTTTTACTTCGGCTCCAATTCTGATCATTCCATTTTCATCTAAATCTTTAGTAGCTTCTTCAGAAACATTCGGAATATCGTTCGTTAATTCTTCGTTACCCAATTTCGTATCTCTTACTTCTAATGAGTAATCATCCACGTGGATAGAGGTAAAGATATCGTCACGAACTACTTTTTCAGAAATCACAATCGCATCCTCGAAGTTGTATCCTTTCCATGGCATGAACGCAACTTTTAGGTTTCTACCCAAAGCCAATTCTCCATTTTGTGTGGCGTATCCTTCTGACAATACTTGACCTGTAACTACTCGATCCCCTTTTCTTACGATCGGTTTCAAGTTGATACTAGTACTTTGATTGGTTTTTCTAAATTTGATTAAATTGTATGTTTTCTCATCCGATTCAAAACTTACCATACGTTCTTCTTCAGAACGGTCGTATTTGATGGTGATGATATTGGCATCTACGTATTCCACCACTCCAGCTCCTTCGGCATTAATCAATACTCTAGAATCGGAAGCTACTTGACGCTCTAAACCCGTTCCAACGATGGGAGCTTCAGGGCGTAATAATGGCACGGCCTGACGCATCATGTTGGATCCCATCAAGGCTCTATTCGCATCATCGTGTTCCAAGAACGGAATTAACGAAGCTGAAATAGAAGCAATTTGGTTTGGCGCTACATCGGTATAATGAACAGCACTCGGATCAACTACTGGGAAATCGCCTTCTTCACGGGCAATAACTTTATCGGCCGTAATTTTTCCAGAATTGTCCATCGCGATATTCGCTTGAGCAATCATTTTGCCTTCTTCTTCTTCAGCACTTAAATAGACTGGAGTAGAAACTAAATCCACTTTACCATTGGTTACTTTACGGTACGGCGTTTCGATGAAACCCATTCCGTTCACTTTAGCATAAACCCCAAGCGATGAAATCAAACCAATATTTGGACCCTCAGGGGTTTCAATCGGACACAAACGTCCGTAGTGTGTATAGTGAACGTCACGTACTTCAAACCCGGCTCTTTCTCTTGAAAGTCCACCTGGTCCTAGCGCGGACAATCTTCTTTTGTGGGTAATCTCGGCTAATGGATTCGTTTGATCCATAAACTGAGACAACTGATTGGTTCCGAAGAAAGAGTTGATAACCGAGGACAATGTTTTGGCATTAATCAAATCGATTGGTGTAAACACCTCGTTATCTCTAACGTTCATTCTCTCGCGGATGGTTCTAGCCATACGTGCCAAACCAACGCCAAACTGTTGAGACAATTGCTCGCCTACAGTTCTTACACGACGGTTCGATAAGTGATCAATATCATCAATCTCAGCTTTCGAGTTGATTAGTTCGATCAAATATTTCACGATGGTGATGATATCTTCTTTGGTCAAGACTTGCTTTTCCATTGGGATATCTAGGTTCAATTTTTTGTTCATTCTATAACGACCTACCTCACCTAAGTTGTATCGTTGGTCGGAGAAGAACAATTTATCTATAATACCGCGAGCGGTTTCTTCATCAGGCGGTTCTGCGTTACGCAATTGTCTGTAGATGTGCTCAACGGCTTCTTTTTCAGAATTGGTTGGATCTTTTTGAAGCGTGTTATGAATAATACTGTAGTCTGCTTGACTTGTACTTTCTTTGTGCAACAAAATAGATTTTACGTTTGAGTCGATGATTTCTTCCACATTATCTTTGTCGATAATGGTATCTCTGTCAAGGATAATCTCGTTACGTTCGATAGAAACTACTTCACCAGTATCTTCATCTACGAAATCCTCATGCCATGTGTTCAAAACACGGGCAGCTAGTTTTCTACCGATATATTTTTTAAGTCCTGTTTTAGATACTTTAATTTCCTCAGCAAGGTCGAAAATCTCTAGGATATCCTTGTCTCTTTCGAAGCCTATGGCGCGGAATAAAGTAGTTACCGGTAATTTTTTCTTTCTATCGATATACGCGTACATTACGCTATTGATATCGGTAGCAAATTCTATCCAAGATCCTTTGAAAGGGATGACACGGGCAGAATATAATTTGGTTCCATTGGCATGGAAAGATTGTCCAAAGAAAACACCAGGAGAACGGTGCAATTGCGATACAACAACACGTTCTGCGCCGTTGATTACAAAAGTACCACTTGGAGTCATGTAAGGAATAGTACCAAGATAAACATCTTGAACGATCGTTTCAAAATCTTCGTGTTCTGGGTCGGTACAGTACAGTTTCAACCTTGCTTTTAAAGGCACGCTGTACGTTAATCCTCTTTCTATACACTCTTGAATAGTATAACGTGGTGGATCAACAAAATAATCCAGGAACTCCAATACAAAGTTGTTTCTTGTATCTGTGATTGGAAAGTTTTCCATGAAGGTGTTGTATAACCCTTCGTTGCCTCTTTCGTCAGATTTGGTTTCCAGTTGGAAAAAATCTTTAAAAGATTTAACCTGAACATCTAGAAAATCTGGATAGTCAGGAATATTTTTGGTTGAGGCAAAATTCAATCTTTCAGTCTGATTTGTTATCATCAATGAACAAAATTTTGATTAAAAAAAAGTAGTTTTTGTGTAAACACAGTGTTTAATTGATACTTTCTTTTTAAAATCAATACCTCTTAAAAGAGAACCAGAGTATCTTCGGCACACTTTTTTCTTCGTATTGACTAAAAACTTTTTTGGGTATTTTAAACTATTTTATAATAAAACCGTTAACAATTTTATTATACGAAAAATGGTTTAGGCCATTGGACGTCGCTGTCCAAGGCCTAAACCTAGTTCTCAAAACCGAGTTTAGCTTATTTTAGCTCCACTACAGCTCCAGCTTCTTCTAAAGATTTTTTAAGACCTTCAGCCTCATCTTTAGTTACACCTTCTTTAACGTTCGATGGAGCAGCATCTACTAAATCTTTAGCTTCTTTAAGACCTAAACCAGTTAGTTCTTTTACCGCTTTTACTACAGCTAATTTAGAAGCACCAGCTTCTTTTAATACCACTGTAAATTCAGTTTGCTCTTCAACAGCGGCTACATCGCCACCTCCAGCTGCAGGACCAGCAACTACAGCAGCAGCTGCAGGCTCGATTCCGTATTCATCTTTTAAAATTGTAGCTAATTCATTAACTTCTTTAACAGTTAAGTTAACTAATTGGTCTGCGAATTGTTTCAAATCTGCCATTTTTTCTATCGTTTTTAAATAGTTTGTAAAATATAATTTATTAAGTGCGCGCGTATTTTAATTGCCTATTTTTCAGACAATGTTTTAAGAATTCCAGCCAATTTACCGCCGCTTGATTTAAGCGCAGAAACCACATTCTTAGCCGGTGATTGAAGCAATCCAATGATTTCTCCAATAACTTCGTCTTTCGATTTTAGAGCGATTAACGCATCTAATTGGTTGTCTCCGATAAATACCGCATGGTGAATGAAAGCTCCTTTTAAAAGAGGCTTATCCGACTTTTTACGGAATTCTTTAATGATCTTTGCAGGAGCGTTTCCGTTCTCTGCGATTAATATTGAAGTGTTTCCTTTCAAGATTGACGGTAAATCACCGTAATCGTTTGTGGAAGCATGCATTGCTTTTTCAAGCAAGGTGTTTTTAACTACTTCTAATTGAATCCCAGCTTTAAAACAAGCTCTTCTCAAGTTGGATGTAGTTTCTGCATTTAAACCAGAAATGTCTGCTAAATAAACAACATTCGTTCCCGCTAACTGTGCAGTTAAATCTTCAATAACTCTTGATTTTTCTTCTCTAGTCATGATTTTTAGTTTATACTCCTTTAGGATCTAAGGCAATCGCAGGACTCATTGTGCTAGACAAGTGAATGCTTTTGATGTACGTTCCTTTAGCCGCAGTTGGTTTAAGTTTTAATAAGGTTTGAATAATTTCGTGAGCATTGTCATTAATCATATCTGCTCCGAAAGAGATTCTTCCGATACCAGCGTGAACAATACCTGTTTTATCTACTTTAAAGTCGATTTTACCCGCTTTTACTTCAGCTACAGCTTTCGCTACATCCATAGTAACCGTTCCTGTTTTAGGGTTTGGCATTAAACCTCTAGGTCCTAAAATACGACCTAATGGACCTAATTTACCCATAACAGCAGGCATCGTGATGATGACATCAATATCGGTCCAACCGTCTTTAATTTTTTGCAAGTAATCGTCTAAACCTACGTGGTCTGCACCAGCAGCTTTAGCTTCCGCTTCTTTATCTGGAGTAACCAATGCAAGAACTCTCACATCTTTACCCGTACCGTGAGGTAAAGTAACTACCCCTCTAACCATTTGATTCGCTTTTCTAGGATCAACTCCTAATTTCACAGCGATATCTACAGACTCATCAAATTTTGCAGACGCCACTACTTTAATCAATGCCGAAGCATCTTTCAAAGAGTACAGTTTGTTTTTTTCGATTTTTGAGGCTGCTTCTTTTTGTTTTTTAGTCAATTTTGCCATGTCTTACGCTTTTTTTAGAGGAGATTCTCCACTTACAGTTATACCCATAGATCTAGCTGTTCCAGCGATCATACTCATAGCAGACTCAATTGTGAATGCATTTAAATCGACCATTTTATCATCAGCGATTGCTTTGATTTGGTCCCAAGTAACGCTTGCTACTTTTTTACGATTGGGTTCACCTGAACCGGACTTTAGCTTTGTTGCTTCCAATAACTGGACAGCAGCAGGAGGAGTTTTTACGACAAAATCAAATGATTTGTCTTTGTATACCGTGATTTGCACAGGGCATACTTTGCCAGCTTTATCTTGAGTTCTAGCATTAAATTGCTTGCAGAATTCCATGATATTAACACCGGCAGCTCCAAGAGCAGGTCCAACCGGTGGCGATGGATTCGCAGCACCTCCCTTAACTTGTAGTTTAACTACTTTACTAATCTCTTTAGCCATTGTTTTTAAAAAATTTACAACACCCTATGGAAGCAGAATGTTGCGGTTTATAATAGTGTAACGAATTATACTTTTTCAACTTGCATAAAACTCAATTCTAAAGGTGTCTTTCTTCCGAAAATTTTCACCATGACTTCGAGTTTACGCTTTTCTTCATTGATTTTCTCAACCGTTCCATTGAACCCGTTGAAAGGACCATCAATTACCTTAATTGTTTCTCCAATATTGAAAGGAATAGCATGGGTATCGGTTTTCACTGCCAACTCATCAACTTTACCTAACATTCGGTTTACTTCCGCAATTCGTAAAGGCACAGGATCTCCGCCTTTTACTTCACCTAAGAAACCAATAACGCTAGTTATAGACTTGATAATATGAGGGATTTCACCAGCAAGGTTCGCTTCAATCATTACATAACCCGGAAAATAAACCTTGTCTTTAGTGATTTTTTTTCCATCCCGTACTTGAACCACTTTTTCTGTTGGCACTAGAACTTGAGAAATATAATCTCCCATTCCCAATCGATTAATCTCCGTTTCTATATAAGCTTTCACCTTGTTTTCTTGGCCACTTACAGCTCTAACAACATACCATTTTTTCACATTATTATCAGTCATCACAGATATATTAAGCTTTTAACCAATTAAAAAAACCAGCTATTGATTTTGCGAAAACTTCATCTACTCCCCAAGTTGCCAAGGCGAATAGCACTGAAAAAACAGCCACTACAATTGTTAGACGTTGTACTTCGGCCCATTCTGGCCAAGTCACATTTGACTTTAATTCTTCAAACGCTTCCGATATATAATTTACAACTTTCATATACTATAGTTTTTTTTTGCACGGGCGGAGGGATTCGAACCCCCATCAACGGTTTTGGAGACCGCTATTCTACCCTTGAACTACGCCCGTAGTAAAAGCCAGCAAACAACCGGATGGTTACCTGCTGGCTCTATGAGTGTATTTAATAATTATTCTACGATTTCAGTCACCTGACCTGCACCTACTGTTCTACCACCTTCACGGATAGCAAAACGCAAACCTACAGTCATTGCGATTGGGCTTAATAAAGCCACGTCGATAGTTAAGTTATCCCCTGGCATTACCATCTCGATACCTGCTGGCAAAGAGATAACTCCTGTTACGTCAGTCGTACGTACGTAGAACTGTGGACGGTAGTTATTATGGAATGGCGTGTGACGACCACCTTCTTCTTTTTTCAAGATATAAACCTCAGCTTTAAATTTAGCGTGTGGTTTTACTGAACCTGGTTTAATGATAACCATACCTCTTTTGATATCCGCTTTATCGACACCTCTTAAAAGTAATCCTACGTTATCTCCAGCTTCTCCTCTATCAAGGATTTTACGGAACATTTCAACTCCAGTGATAGTAGAAGTCAATTTTTCAGCTCCCATACCAATGATTTCAACAGCATCTCCTGTATTAGCAATACCCGTTTCGATACGACCTGTAGCAACAGTTCCACGACC
>CALPUN020000118.1 GCA_943326765.2 Bifidobacterium breve
GAAGCAGCAGTCAAATCGCTTTGCAATAGAGACGTGCTAAAATTGGTTCCGTCTTTAGCATCAACAAATAATGTAGGAGCACCGCTAACACCATAATAAACAACTCGGGTCCCCACTTCGGCAGTGTAGTAAGGATCTCCAGTTCCAGGCCAGTTTACTTGATAATCGATGAATGCAAAATTTTGATGGTTGGGAGTATAAAATGGTGAAAAGTAAGTAGTGTTAAAAGAAGCACAAGGGTTACAAGTGGAACTTGAAAACTTCTCATACAAAGGAAATCTTGTGGTTGAATTACTAGCAACAGAAACCGATTTAATAATTTGGTCATTCGTAGCATCGGCATCAGCACTGGTATTTGGATTGGAAACCCAAACTTTAATAGAATACAATCCTGGAGTAGCATTCCATTGATCGGGATGGCTGTAGGCATAACTTTGATTGGCAGCTAAATTCAAACCAATTAGCGATTGCGTGTAAATGGCTCCGCCATCTACTTGCCAGTTCAAATCAATAGAATTAATGATGTCGGCACCCACATTTTTAAAGTTACCGCTAATAGTAGTATTTCCGGTGATTGCAGTTACCGCATTAAGATTTAACGAGCTTATTTCGGCATCGTTGGTTTGAATTTGACTTACCACTACGTTATCCACAAAAATGTTATTTCCGTAGGCTGAAGTAGCTTTCAACGAAATATAACCAACGCCATTTAAATTTGCAGGAAGATCATACGAATAAGAATACCAACCTTCTTGAGCAACGGCTGGTGAAAGCGAGATCGAACGATTAACAGTTCCTAACAAAGTTCCGCCAGCAGTTGCAGTAGTGTTGTAATAAACTTGAATACGATCAGCATCAGTAGGATAACCACCATCACGATACATGTTAAACTTCAAACGATACGAAGCACCGGTGAAGGTAATCGCTGGAGAAGTAAGGCTGTACGCATTAGCCACAGCAATATTGTAGGAATAAAAACGAGCCATTCCCGTTCCTGAAAAAGGGGAACATGAAGGTGCTGAACCAACAGTCACTCGTGACCATCCTGCGTTTGTTGAAGTTCCTGTAGTGTGGGCAACAGTCCAGTTTAATGCTGTGTCAAAGTTTTCTGACAAAAGCACTTGCCCTTGGGCTTGTAAAGCAATTAAAAACAAGCTAAGTAATAAAGTAATTTTTCTCATGTAATTTGGTTGTTACTAGTGGTTATTTATTTTTATGGAATCGGTTACAATAATAACTAAAAAAAAGCAAAATTTTAAAAATAATTTAAAGTTTTGCTTTTTTTTATGAAAATAACACTGTATTACGAGGATAATATTAGATTATTACATTTAAATCCTAATTTTTATACCAATCACAACAAATAATTCAATAAAAAAGCGGAGTACTACTCCGCTTCAATTCGTAATCGATACATTATTAGCATTTAAAGATTTTCTTTAGTCACCATTTGCATCGTTTCTCGACTTATTTGCTTTAACAAAACCATTTTGTTTTCTTCAACCATTTTAGCGGATTTTTCATCAAAATGACGAATGGTATACAACGATACATTTTCATTGTAGGCCACTTTGAATTTTTTAGAAAGGATCGTTTTCAATTCATTGAAATTCCCAAACGGGTCTTCAATACACACCGAAAAACTAATCGCCGAGTTCTGAATCAAACTCACTTTTATTTTAAATTGGTGTAATAAACCAAATATTTCACTGATGTTTTCCTCCATAATAAATGAGAAGTCAATCGAAGAAAGCGACACCAACAGCTGGTTTTTCTTTACAATGAAACAAGGCAAATGCGGTTCTAAATCGGTGCCTTTAGAAACACACGTTCCCGGAAGCAACGGCTCTAAAAACGATTTCACATACAACGGAATTTCCTTTTTCTGCAAAGGCTGCAAGGTTTTGGGATGAATGACACTCGCACCATAAAATGCCAATTCAATCGCTTCCCGATACGAAATTTGATTCAGCAAACTTGCATTTTCAAAATACCTCGGATCGGCATTCATTACGCCAGGAACATCTTTCCAAATCGTCACACTTTCAGCATTCAAGCAATAAGCAAAAATAGCAGCCGTATAATCCGAACCTTCCCGGCCCAAAGTCGTAGTAAATCCGTTTTCGTCCGAACCTAAAAATCCTTGGGTAATGTTCAATACTTTGCGCTTCACATTTTTGGAAATGGTTTTCTGGGTCAACTCCCAATCCACTTCGGCATCGCGATAGGTCGAGTCGGTTTTGATGAAATTCCGCACATCAATCCAGTGCGTTTTGATGTTTTTATAATTCATAAAATGCGACAAAATTGTGGTCGAAATCAATTCGCCATAACTTACGATTTGATCGTAGACAAAATTATAGTTTGGCGATTTGTTGTGATTCAAAAAATAATCTAAGTCGGCAAACAAGGCATTCACGGCTTGAAAAACGGGATTTTTATCCTCTTCAAACAAATCCAATAAAATCTGATTGTGGTATTTTTTTACTTCTTGAATCGACGATTGCAACGAAGGTGATTTCTCAAAATAATCTTTCACCACAATTTCCAAAGCATTGGTCGTTTTTCCCATCGCCGAAACCACGAGCAATACGTCTTCATATCCTACTTTTTGCAAGACATCGGTCACATTTTTAATACCGGCAGCGTCTTTTACCGAAGCGCCCCCAAATTTGAATAGTCTCATTTTTTGATTTCTGATTTCTGATTTAAAAAAGTGTCAATTCCAATTTCATCCATTTGCGCCACACGCCAATCATCCAGTACTTTGGCCCCCGATTTTTTATAGAATTCAATAGCGGGCGCATTCCAATCGAGTACTGCCCATTCAATTCTGCGCACGCCGTCTCTTTTGCCTTGAGCGATAATTTCCCAATACAATTGAAAGCCCAAGCCGGAACCGCGCATTTTCTCTTTCACAATCAAATCTTCCAAATGAAGGGTGCGGCCTTTCCAAGTTGAATAACGGTAATAATAGAGTGCCATGCCTACAATCTCGCCATCGATTTCTGCGACAAAAGTATGAAATAACGGAGTTTCCCGAAACCCATCGCGCTCCAAATCGGCCACCGTAACCACCACGGCATCGGGTTCTTTTTCGAAAGTGGCGAGTTCTTGAATCAAACTCAAAACAGCGGACATGTCTTCTTTAGTACCTTTTCTAATATTCATTTTTAGGAGCTTTTTCCCGCTTTCCGTTGCAATTTTTTGCTTTTTAAAGAAAAAAGCAAAAAGATTTTCACTGCAATCAGGGCTAGGAATTCCGGTTTCAAAAACAAATATACAATTCTGAGAAACTATCCAATAAAATTCTAGACAATTTCATAAAAAAACCGATATTTGTAGCACTAACTACAACGATTTCGTAATGGAAGAACGCAACAAAACCTTAGGGGAATTTATCATTGAAAACCAAAATGCTTTTCAATATTCCTCGGGAGAATTATCCCGAATTATCAATTCCATCCGACTCGCCGCTAAAGTCGTCAATTACAAAGTCAACAAAGCCGGATTAGTCGATATTGTGGGCGCCGCCGGAGAACAAAACATTCAAGGAGAAGACCAACAAAAATTAGACGTGTATGCCAACGAGATTTTTATTCAAACCCTAATCAATCGGGAAATTGTGTGTGGCATCGCTTCCGAAGAAAATGACGATTTTATTACCGTCTCCGGATCAGATAAAAGTCACAATAACAAATACGTGGTGCTCATGGATCCGCTCGACGGCTCTTCTAATATTGACGTGAATGTTTCCGTTGGAACCGTTTTTTCAGTATATCGAAGAATCACGCCAGTAGGAACGCCAGTTACTTTAGAAGATTTCTTGCAACCCGGAATCAATCAAGTGGCGGCAGGATATGTAATTTACGGAACATCAACCATGCTCGTATATACTACTGGTCATGGCGTAAATGGGTTTACTTTGAATCCAGCAATCGGCACCTTTTATTTATCGCACCCGAACATGAAATTTTCGGAAGACGGCAATATTTATTCGATCAATGAAGGGAATTACGTGCATTTTCCACAAGGGGTAAAAGATTACATAAAGTATTGTCAGTTGGAAGAAGGCGATCGGCCTTATACGTCACGATATATAGGAAGTTTGGTTTCCGATATTCATAGAAACATGATTAAAGGCGGGATTTATATTTATCCAACGAGTTCGAAAGCGCCAAAAGGAAAATTGCGTTTGTTATACGAGTGCAACCCAATGGCGTTTATAACAGAACAAGCGGGCGGAAAAGCCTCCGATGGTTTTGGAAGAATTATGGAAATTGAAGCCACCGAATTGCACCAGCGCGTTCCCTTCTTTTGTGGAAGCTACAACATGGTGGAAAAAGCCGAGGAGTTCATGCATCTTGCTAAGTTGAGCAAATATTAATTCAAAAAAGCGCCTTGGGAAAGGCGCTTTTTTTATTTATTCATGTGTTGCATTTCGTAGATAAAAGTATCTAAATCTACTTTTTCCTCAACAAGCACTAAGGCTTTATCTACAATATAATTGACATTACCAGGCGTAAAACCTAAAGACAAACCAAATTTTCGCAACAATTTGATTTGAGCTTCTCCCAAATGATGATCTACATTAACCATTCGAGCTAAATCATACAAACGTTCCAATCTACGCGTATACAAATACGGTGGATTGATGGGATATTTTAACGGGTTTTGAAGAATTTCTTCATACTCTGCTACCGAAATCTCTAGGTGATCGGCCACTTTGTCTAGAAACTTTTTTTCTTCAGGGCTCAATTTTCCGTCGAGGTGCGCCACCCGCACAATGGCAGAGAAGTGACCTTTATTCCGGCTTTTAAATTCGCTATCAAATAAATCTGAAAATGACATAAGTATGGGTTTTTAGATATACTACAAAGATAATTCTATTTCGTTTTTAAGGAAAGCATTTTTCGAGATTTTATTAAAAAAAGGACAAACTATTTTATGATTTTATAAGGGATTGCTTTTCAAAATAAATTGTAAGTTTACGCACCCTAAATCTTTAAGAATGATGAATATGTCTGATTTTTGGATTTACACGGAAATAGGATTAAAACACGTATTGAATCTGAAAAGCTACGATCACGTTTTGTTTTTGATGGCGTTGTCGGCTTCGAATAGCTTTAAAGAGTGGAAAAAAATGCTGCTTTTGGTTACCGTTTTTACGGTAGGACATTCTATAGCATTAGTACTGTCTATATTCAATATTGTAATGATCCAACTTTCTTTAGTAGAGTTGTTAATTCCGATTACGATTCTGTTCGCCGCCGGATTCAACTTTTTTGCCAGTAGAAAATCTGCTAAAATAGGAACAGGGAATGCGGTAATTTTGACAACATTATTTTTTGGTGTCATTCACGGGCTCGGATTTGCTACTTATTTTAAATCCATTTTACCAGGAACTGCTTCTGAAAAAGCAGTCCCGCTTTTAGAGTTTGCTATCGGAATTGAGGGCGCTCAACTTATAATAGTTTTAGGAGTGTTACTGTTGTCGTTCGCGGTTCAAAACTTCTTTAGAGTGTCTAAGCGCGATTTTACCCTGGTGGTTTCGGCTTTTATTATTGGGATGGCACTGCCCATGATTTTAGAAAATACAATTTGGAATTGATACTATGGAATTAAAAAAATTAAAAAAATACGACAAAGCCTATTTGCGAATTGCAAAAGAATGGAGCCAACTGTCGTATTGCAAACGCAAGCAGGTGGGCGCTATTATCGTTAGAGATCGCATGATTATTTCTGACGGTTATAACGGAACTCCGGGCGGATTTGAAAATTGTTGTGAAGACCAAGAAGGCTTGACCAATTGGTTTGTGCTTCACGCCGAAGCCAATGCGATACTCAAAGTAGCCCGATCGACTCAAACCTGCGAAGGCGCTACTTTATATATTACACTTTCGCCTTGTAAAGAATGCAGCAAACTCATTCACCAATCCGGAATTAAAAGGGTAGTGTATCAATTGGGATATCGCGACACTTCCGGGGTTGATTTTCTAACTAAAGCAGGCGTAATCGTTGAACAAATAGAAGATCTCACGTAAGAAGATGAAAAAAACCCCGATTTACTGGCCATTGTTGCTTTTTTGTATGCTCGCTATCGGAGTGTTGTTGGGTGGCATTTTGAATTTTCCTGCAAATAAGCCGTTCCTTGCCAAAAATAATTACAAGAACAAATTGGATAAATTAATAGATTTTATTGATGCAGAATATGTAGATAAAGTCAATACCGATTCAATCGTAGACCTAACTGTAACCAATATTTTAGCCCAGCTAGACCCGCATTCTGTTTATATTCCGCCCAGAGAACAAACCGACGTAGCCGAAAGCATGAAAGGAGATTTTGTGGGAATTGGGGTGAATTTTTACATGTATAAAGATACGGTTGCCGTTATTAAACCGCTAGAAAACGGACCTTCTGCAAAAGCAGGGATTCAAGCGGGGGACCGCATTTTGTTTGCAGATAAAACGAAGTTATTTGGAAGAAAATTGCCTTCAGACAGCTTGTTTTCCAAATTGAAGGGCGAGGAAGGTTCTCCAATCGAGTTGACTATTTTTAGAAAAACGACCAACAAGAAACTCAAAATCAAATTGAATCGCGATGTAGTTCCCATCAAAAGCGTTGATGCAGCTACTATGTTGAATGCAACCACAGGGTATATAAAGATCAATCGTTTTGCCGAAACTACATTTACAGAATTCAAAACGGGATTAAACAAATTACAGAAAACCGGCGCTACCTCCTTAATTGTTGATCTTCGCGAAAACGGGGGTGGTTATATGGAAATTGCTGCTCAAATTGCGGATGAGTTTTTAAAAGACAAGCAGTTAATTGTTTTTATAAAAAACAGAAAAGGAAAAGTCGAGAAAACTTTTGCAACCAAAAAAGGAAGTTTTGAAACGGGAAAAGTAACCATTTTAATGGATGAAAACTCGGCATCGGCAAGCGAAATACTAGCAGGAGCCATTCAAGATAACGACCGTGGGACAATTGTGGGTCGACGTTCATTCGGAAAAGGATTGGTGCAGCGCGAGATGAATTTTGATGATGGTTCCGCAGTTCGTTTAACGATAGC
>CALPUN020000119.1 GCA_943326765.2 Bifidobacterium breve
AACCATATAAATCTTTCGGCAAATTATGCCAATATGGAGGACCATCTTTTTGATTCGTCAAAATGGTTCACCAAAGTGCGGTATTCTGGGTATGCCGTAGGGTATGGAATTGAATCTATTCTTGGCCCCGTTGAATTCAAATATTCTTGGTCACCTGAATTAGGCAAAGGATTTGCTTGGTTCGCGGTTGGATTTTGGTTCTAGAAATTTCCGATGCTAAATTTTATGCTTTGATGTTATCAAAAAACTATATATTTGAAATCGTAAACAATTTAAAATAGTAATCTATGTCTATTTGGAAGAAAAAACCACTATCACAATTATTAAAGGAAGCAGGGGAATCTGAAAAAGGAATGAAAAGAACCTTAACGGCCTGGTCCTTAGTCGCTTTAGGAATTGGAGCCATTATTGGCGCAGGACTTTTTGTAAGAACAGCAACTGCTGCGGCACAAAACGCAGGGCCGTCAGTAACTTTAGGGTTCATCGTCGCTGCAGTCGGATGTGCTTTAGCGGGATTATGCTATGCGGAACTTTCTTCTTCCATTCCCATTTCAGGGAGCGCATACACCTATACCTATGCTACTATGGGTGAATTATTAGCCTGGATTATCGGTTGGGATTTAATTTTAGAATATGCTGTCGGAGCCGCAACAGTTGGAATCGCCTGGAGTGAATACCTCAACAACCTGCTGGTCAATGTGCTGCATGTGCCTCCCATTCCGTTTTCGCTTTCGCACTCTCCTTTTCAAACTTCTGATTTGGGAGAACACGGAATTATCAATTTACCAGCCTTTTTTATAGTCGCCGTCATTAGCTTGTTATTAATCAAAGGAACTCAAGAATCGGCATTTGTCAATGGATTGATTGTGGTCGTGAAAGTGGCTATCGTTATTTTAATTATTGTGTTGGGATGGAATTTTATTCGTCCAGAAAACCACACCCCTTACATTCCACAAAATTCTGTTTTCACAGATGAGCACGGTGTAGGGCATCATTTTGGTGGCATCATGGGAATTCTGGGAGCTGCAGGAACCGTGTTTTTCGCCTTTATCGGTTTTGATGCTGTGAGTACCGCTGCCCAAGAAACTAAAAACCCAAAAAGAGACATGCCGATCGGTATTTTAGGATCATTAGCAGTTTGTACCATTTTGTATATCTTGTTTGCTCACGTATTGACAGGTTTAGAATCGGTAGAGTTTTTTAGAACCGCAGGTAAAGAAGCCTCCGTTGCCAATGCCATTACTTCTTCTATGGGACCATCATACCAATGGCTGGCCCAATTTGTAACCGTTGCAATATTGTTTGGATTTACATCTGTAATTTTAGTAATGCTATTAGGCCAATCCCGCGTTTTTTATTCTATGGGTAAAGATGGATTGTTGCCAAAATCATTCGGGGATTTGCATCCGAAATACAAAACACCATATAAAGCAAACCTCGCAATTTTAGTGATTGTTGGTTTGTTTGCCGCTTTTATCCCTGGAGATATTGTTGGAGATATGACTAGTATTGGAACATTGTTTGCCTTCATTTTAGTTTGCATTTCAGTTATCGTTTTAAGAAAAACAGAACCGGATATGAAAAGAGAATTCAAAACTCCTTTTGTGCCATTGGTGCCAATTTTAGGAGTGGTAGTTTGTTTGGCCATGATTTATGGTTTGGGCTGGACTAACTGGTTAAGACTAATCGTTTGGTTAGCCATTGGACTTGTTATTTATTTCCTTTACGGAAGGAAAAAAAGTACGCTAAACAATCCTGAGAAATAGCAATTTGTTTAGCAAATTAATAAAGGGCATTAAAAAGTTGATTTATCAATTCTTTAATGCCTTTTGTTCTTTTATAAATATTTCGAAAGAATAAGCCCCTAAAAATAAATTTTTCCGATATTTGTTACTATGAAAAACCCATGGAAAGGATTGTTAGAGCACCTAAAATTCCTAATCAAAAGGAATCCGGAATGATGGTTTGATACTTTGCTGTCAGGTTTAGCACTTTTGAGGTGCTGAAATCATAAATCTAAAACACAAAATCATGCCTATTTATCACAAACTCGGAGATTTTCCTCAAAAAAGACATACCGTTTATGAAAATCCCAATGGAGGTTTATACTACGAACAACTTTTTGGAACAGAAGGTTTCAACGGACATTCGTCTTTGCTATACCACACTCACCGACCAACACAAGTCAAAGAAATCGTAAAATCGTATTCCGTTGAACCTAAAATTGCAATCGGGAAAAACATCAAATCCTTGTTGTTAAAAGGCTTTGATCTTAAACCAATCCCCGATTTTCTAGAAAGCCGCAAACCCATGCTGGTTAATAGAGACTGCACTATTGGTCTAGCAGCACCACAAGAATCATTGACCAAGTATTTCTATAAAAATGCCGATGCCGATGAATTAATTTTTATTCACAAAGGAAAAGGCAAGTTGCGAACCATGATGGGCAATATTCCTTTTGAATATGGAGATTACCTCATAATTCCTCGCGGAATCATTTATCAAATCGAATTTGACTCGAGCGACAGCGAACTGGACAAGCAAACGTCAGAGAACCGATTGTTTTACGTAGAGTCCTTTGCGCCATTTTACACTCCAAAACGGTATAAAAATGAATCCGGACAGCATTTAGAACACGCACCGTTTTGCGAACGCGATTTTAAATTACCAACCGAATTAGAAACGCACGACGAAAAGGGCGACTTCCTAATCAAAATAAAAAAGGAAGGCATGATGCATGAAGTAATTTATGCTACCCATCCATTTGACGTTATTGGCTGGGATGGTTATAATTTTCCATACGGATTTAGTATTCACAATTTTGAACCTATAACAGGACGAGTTCATCAACCGCCACCAGTGCACCAAACGTTTGAAACGGCCACCTTTGTTGTTTGTTCTTTCGTGCCTCGACTCTACGATTACCACCCCAAAGCGATTCCAGCACCATACAATCACAGCAATATCGACAGTGATGAGGTGTTGTACTATGTTGATGGCGACTTTATGAGTAGAAACAATATTGAACAAGGACACATTACGCTGCATCCAAAAGGAATTCCACACGGACCAGCACCTGGCGCCATGGAACGAAGTATTGGTCAAAAAGAGACTCAAGAATTAGCGGTTATGGTAGATACCTTCCGCCCTTTAATGGTCACCGAAGAAGCCATGGGAATCGACGATGGAAAATATTATAAATCTTGGGTAGAGTAGGAGCTATTTACTTTGTCAGTTCGCTCTATCTTTTTCTTTTTTAAGAAATAAGAAAAAGGATGCCGCTGCCATCAGGGCTAGAGCGATGGTTTTTATAACACGATTAGTTTAATTATTAAAAATCCTTACAAATTGGTTTAACAGGCTCTTACAAGCTACCAGAATCGGTTTTACAAAAAAATAAATCAGTATGTCAAAAGAAGTCACTTCCGTAGAATACGGACTAGAAAAAATATTCGAAGGAGCACAAGATTTCCTTCCATTAATGGGCACCGACTATGTAGAGTTTTACGTCGGAAATGCTAAACAAGCCGCTCATTTTTACAAAACGGCTTTCGGTTTCCAGTCGTTAGCTTATGCCGGACTTGAAACGGGCTCTCGTGATAGGACATCGTATGTGCTAAAACAAGACAAAATCCGATTAGTACTAACAACAGCATTAAATAGCGATTCCCCAATCGGAGAACACGTTAAAAAGCATGGAGATGGTGTAAAAGTAGTAGCGCTTTGGGTAGAAGACGCCCGTAAATCCTTTGAAGAAACTACTAAAAGAGGGGCTAAAGTATTCCAAGAACCAACCGTCGAAAAAGACGAGTTTGGAGAAGTAGTTCGAGCAGGAATCTATACTTATGGAGAAACGGTCCACATGTTTGTAGAACGAAAAAACTACAAGGGCACATTTTTACCAGGATATAAGGATTGGAAATCCGATTACAATCCAACAGCAATAGGATTAAAGTATATTGATCATATGGTTGGAAATGTAGGCTGGAACCAAATGAATACTTGGGTGAAATGGTACGAAGACGTTATGGGATTTGTGAATTTCTTATCTTTTGATGACAAGCAAATTCATACGGAATATTCTGCCTTGATGAGTAAAGTCATGAGTAATGGAAACGGTAGAATTAAATTCCCTATCAACGAACCTGCAAAAGGGAACAAACGTTCTCAAATTGAAGAATATTTAGATTATTATGAAGGTTCAGGAGTACAACATATAGCGGTCGCAACGGATGATATCATTGCATCAGTAACCGAATTGAGAGCAAGAGGCGTTGAGTTCTTATCGGCACCGCCAAAAGCGTATTACGAAGAAATTCCAAAGCGATTGGGAGCACACATGAAGATGATGAAAGAAGACATTGCCGTGATCGAAAAATTAGCGATTATGGTTGATGCAGACGAAGATGGTTACTTATTGCAAATTTTCACAAAACCAGTGGAAGACCGACCAACTTTATTTTTTGAAATTATTCAAAGAATGGGGGCAAAAGGATTTGGAGCTGGAAATTTCAAAGCACTTTTTGAATCCATAGAAAGAGAACAAGAAAAAAGAGGAACTCTGTAATAAAAACAAAATTTATTAAACAATTCTTAAAATATAACGTTATAGTAATGTTGCTATTGAATAAAATATGTTAAATTTGATTTTTTTATAAAAATACAACAAAAAACAAATACCTTTGTACCATCAAAAATGAAGGAGTGGTTTCCGGAAATTTTTATATAAATTTTCATAATTTATAGTTTTTTGGTTGGTTAATAGCATAAAAACTCTGTCATAACTTGATGGAGTTTTTTTGTTTTAATACATTTGGAACAGAAATTGTTTTTCCGACCGAAATCAATTCGAAAATAGTATGAGAAAAGCCATTATAGTTTTACTAGTAGTTTCAACCCTTGGGTTTAGCTCTCAAAAAGAAAGAGCTTTTGACGTAGGGGAATGGTTCAAATTCAGAATTCATTACGGTTTAATTAATGCAGGGTATGCCACTCTTGAGATGAAAGAAGCGCTGCGCAACAACAAAAAAGTCTATCATGCCGTTGGAAAAGGATACACCACCGGAATGTCAAGATTCTTTTTTAAAGTTGACGATACCTACGAAAGTTATTTTGATAAAGAAACCGGAAACCCATATCAATTTGTTAGAAAAATTGATGAAGGAGGCTACACCAAAAATCAAGAAGGGTTTTTTAATCAAGCCGCTAACAAAATTTTAGTAAAAGACTACAAAGGGAAAACCGAAAAAACATTGTCTATTCCCGATAATGCGCAAGATATAATGTCCACATTTTATTATTTAAGGAACTATCCTACGATTGACAACCTTAAACCAGGCGAATCTATTGCAATTGACATGTTTTTTGATGATGAAACGACAAAATTTAAATTAAAATTTTTGAAGAATGAGGATGTTGATACCAAGTTTGGGATTGTACCTTGCATGGTGTTCAGACCTCTAGTTCAGTCAGGAAGAGTTTTTAAAGAAGAAGAAAGTTTAACCGTCTGGATTTCCGATGACGACAACAAACTTCCCATCCGAATTAAAGCCAGTTTGGCAGTGGGCTCTATTAAAGCCGATTTAGATTCCTTCAAAGGATTAAAATATTCCTTCAAAGTAAAAGTAAAACCTTAAAATGAGTAACACCAATTCTACCCAAGAAATTCTAAATAATTTAGATTTAAAATTTGCTGCAATTAATCAAAAAACAGACACTCATCTGGAAGGATTGCTTTGGTCAAAACCCATTACTTATTGGGATTATATCCAAACAGATGCCTTATTGAATCTTCAAACGCAAAGAACAACCTTGCCAGATGAAATGGTTTTCATCATGTACCACCAAGTCAATGAATTATTATTCAAAATGATTCTATGGGAAATTAACCAAATATCCAGCCACCAAAAGCCAGAAACCGCTTTTTTCACGGAGAGATTAATGAGAATCAGCCGGTACTTTGATATGTTAACAACGTCTTTCGATATTATGGGCGACGGAATGGAAGTAGATCAATATATGAAATTCCGAAATACATTAACTCCAGCAAGTGGATTTCAAAGCGCCCAATACCGCCTAATCGAATTTGCATCTACCGATTTAATTAATCTTATAGATTATCGTTTTAGAGCTACTATCGATAGAAATACGCCTTACGAACACGCCTTTGAACACTTGTATTGGCAGGCCGCTGGGAAAGATCACGAAACCGGAGAAAAATCGTTTTTAATTTTAGAATTTGAACGCAAGTATAAAGCCCTTTTCCTAAGAGAAATGGAGCAATACAACACCATCAATCTTTGGCAAAAATTCAAACAACTGCCAGAGGTTGACCAGCAAAATAAAGAATTAATTCAAGCGATGAGACATTACGATCATACCGTAAACATCACCTGGGTTATGGGTCATCTGAATGCCGCAAGAAAATATATTGAAAGTGGAAAAGGAACTGGAGAAGCCACCGGAGGAAGTGATTGGAAAAAATACATGCATCCCAAATACCAAAGAAGAATATTTTTCCCAGAATTATGGAGTGAATCAGAATTGAAACATTGGGGAGAAGAAATCTAAATTATGGCTTTAGTATTAAAATTTTTAAAAAGAGTAATGTTTTTCGGAGCTGTTTCAAGTGTAATTTGGTCTTGTAATAATCCAGAAACTCCCGAAGTAATCGAAACCGTCAAACCTCTTCCTATTGTGGAGCAATTTGGCTTCAAATACAATGACTTCAACGTCTCTAATGACACCATTCAAAAAGGAGATACTTTCGGAAGTATTTTCAACACCCAAAACTTAGGAGATCAAAAAGTTTACGATATCATTGAAAAAGTAAAAGACAGTTTTGATGTGCGCATGATGCGGATTGGGAAACCATTCACACTCTTTCGATCCAAAGACCGAAAAAAGAAGTTAGAAGCGTTCGTATATCAATCCGATAGAGGAACATACTACGTAATTGACCTCCGAGATTCTCTCAAAGTATTCAAAAAAATAAGACCTATTCGAATTATAAATAGAACCATTGCAGGAAGTCTTGACGGTTCATTATCAG
>CALPUN020000120.1 GCA_943326765.2 Bifidobacterium breve
TGAAAACGGCTTGTTGTATATCATTCAATCCAAATTACTTTTAAAAGAAAAAATCATGGGCACTTCACCGTTTCCCATGGTTGTCAATCATCCCTACGCACAAATAGACATAGACACCCAAGAAGATTTGGAACAAGCCGAATATTGGCACCAAAAATCCAAAATCTAATTTCGTATAGCATCAATCGTAAAAACAACCATGAATTCATTTATAGAAATTGCCGGAAGAAAAATAGGAATTGATTTCCCACCGTTAATCATCGCCGAAATCGGAATCAACCACGAAGGATCGTTACAAACGGCTTTCGAAATGGTTGATGCTGCTCACCGAGCTGGAGTGGAAGTGGTCAAACACCAAACGCATATCGTCGCCGATGAAATGAGCGCGGTGGCCAAAAAAGTTATTCCCGGGAATGCCGATGTTTCCATTTATGAAATTATGGAACGTTGTGCTTTGGATGAAGTTGAAGAAATTCAGTTAAAAAATTATGTTGAAAGCAAAGGCATGATTTTTATTTCGACACCTTTTTCAAGAGCTGCCGCGAATCGCTTGGAAAGAATGGAAGTGCCAGGCTATAAAATTGGTTCTGGCGAATGCAACAATTATCCGCTATTGGAGCACATTGCCTCTTTTGGGAAACCTGTTATTTTGAGCACCGGAATGAATACTATCGAAAGTGTTCGCAAAGCCGTCGCGATTTTCGATAAGCATCAAGTTCCTGTCGCGCTTTTACATACGACCAATTTGTATCCAACGCCGATTCATTTAGTGCGATTTGGTGCTATTACACAACTCCACGAAGCCTTTCCCGACAAGGTATTCGGGTTGAGCGATCACACTCTAAACAACAATGCTTGTCTTGGTTCCGTAGCATTAGGTGCCAGTATTTTAGAGCGCCATTTCACCGATCACATGAACCGAACCGGACCAGATATCGTCTGCAGTATGGACGAAGCAACAACGAAAGAACTAATTAAAAGCAGCGCCGAGATTTGGCAAATGCGCGGTGGAACCAAAGAACCCGCAAAAGAAGAACAAGTTACGATTGATTTTGCGTTTGCAACAGTTTGTACGATTGCGCCAATTCAAGAAGGAGAGGTATATACCAAAGCCAATATTTGGGTGAAACGCCCTGGAACGGGAAAAATTTTAGCCGAACATTTCGAAAGTATTTTAGGTAAAATAGCCACGCGAACGCTAGATAATGATGAACAATTAGTGTGGACGGATATTTCGTAATTTTCAAATGAAAAAAATTCTATTTCTTACTGGAACTCGTGCTGATTTTGGCAAAATAAAATCGCTGATTCAAATTTTGGAAGCTAATCCGGCTTTCGAAGTTTTTGTTTTTGTTACCGGCATGCACTTGCAGGAAGAATACGGCTATACACTGTTGGAAATTGAACGTTGTCAGTTTAATAATATTCACACCTTTCAAAATCATACGCACGAAACTACAATGGACTTGACCTTGGCCAAAACCATTGAAGGACTTTCGAGTTATGTCAATAAAATTGCTCCAGATTTGATTGTTGTTCATGGAGACAGAGTCGAAACTTTAGCGGGTGCTATTGTAGGATCTCTAAATAATATTTTAGTTGCCCATATCGAAGGAGGAGAATTATCGGGAACTGTTGATGAATTAATCCGACATAGCGTAACCAAATTGAGTCACATTCATTTTGTATCCAATGCCGAAGCCAAAAAGCGCTTGTTGCAAATGGGTGAAATTAAATCTTCCATTTTTACCATTGGCTCTCCCGATATCGATATCATGTTTTCGAACGATTTGCCTTCGTTAGAAGTAGCGAAGACCTATTATGGAATTTCGTTTGAAACCTTTGCACTAACCATGTTTCATCCCGTTACGACGGAAGCCAAAAACATGGAGCAGTATGCCAATGAATTTGTAAATGCGCTAGAGAAAGATGCTCACAGTTTTGTGGTGATTTTTCCAAATAATGATATGGGAAGCCAGCACATTATTCAAGCTTATCAACGTTTGAAAGAAAATCCACGCTTTCGAATATTTCCTTCGTTGCGTTTTGAATACTTTTTGACGTTATTGAAAAACAGTCAGTTCATTATTGGAAATAGTAGCGCTGGGATTCGAGAAGCACCTTACTATGGAATTCCAATCATCAACATTGGTTCGCGCCAGCAAAATCGTGCCGTTCATGCCGATATCATTAACGTCGATTATCAAGAAACAATGATTACTGCGGCGCTGCAAAACATTGACAGTCATCAAGTCACCGCAGATGCCGTTGATTTTGGTTCGGGGAACAGCTCGGAGTTGTTTTTAGAATCTCTTTTAAAACCAACCTTTTGGGAACTCAACCATCAAAAACAATTTAGAGATTTGTAATTATTTTTAACAGAATTTGCCCGATTAGTTGCGCCAGTCTTGATAAAAAACGATATTTGAACTTAAAATCACCTAGCGATACTGTGGCCCAATGATTATAAAAATTGAACGATATTTTACTTATCCGGATTTAAAAAGGCAAACGCCCAACAGTTCGTTTCAATGGAAAGAATTTACGTTTACCGAAGAAAATATTGATTCCTGCGATTATTTAGTCATCCTTGAATACCCAAAAGCCGATTTTTCAATTGCCGTAAATCCTAAAAATATCATTCATATTTGTCAGGAACCGCCGAATGAAATTTCAAAATACCGGCAGTATGCCAATAAAAAAGTAAACTTAATCTACAATCAATTAAACATTCAACAAAACAACATCTTATCACATGGCGCCCTTCCATGGCACGTGGATAAAGACTTTGATTTTTTGAGTAGTTTAAAAGTGGACAGTTTGCAAAAAGAAAACAAAATTGTTTGGGTGACCAGCAATCAATCGTCTTCCAAAGGACACCAACTTCGGATGAATTTTCTAAATCAAATCAAAGCGCTGCCGTTTGTGGAATTATATGGTCGCGGAATTCGGCCCATTGATGACAAATGGGAAGTGCTTCAAAATTCTAAATACGCCATCGCCTACGAGAATTTTCAAGATGATTTTTATTGGACCGAAAAAATCATGGATTGCTTCTTGAGTTATACGATGCCCATTTATTTTGGATGCAATGCCATAGCCGATTATTTTCCAAAAAACTCGTACATTCAAATTGATCCAAACGACAAGCATAGCGATTTGTTTCTAAAAGAAATCGTAGAATCTAAAAAATGGGAAGAAAATATAGACGCTATTGAAACCGCCAGAAATTTAATTCTTCAGGACTATCAGTTGTTTCCCTTCTTGTATAACCAAATAAAAACGTTAGAATCTGTTCGAGGAAACTATTCCAAAGACTCGAAGGAAGTGGTCACTATAAAAGGGAAGAACGCTTACTTTGATAATTATCCAGCACAAATTACCCTTGAAAAAAATATTTTGAAAGTGAATGCCAAAATTCAGAATCTTTTCAAAAAGGAGTAGTAGATAAAGATTTTCGAGAAGAAAAAGGAGTCGGAAATGAATTATAATTAAATCATGCATATCGAAAGTAATTAGCATTACACGGATAAAATTGTTGTTTATAGAGGTGATGGAGATCGAAATGACAACAGTTTTGTTAATGATGAAAAAGAATATACCCCCAGAGATTTCTTTGGCAGTATGCCTCTAAAAAGAGTAAAAAGTTTTAAAAGGATTGAAATGAAAAATAAGAAGCTATTTGTTTTATTACCCGATGGTGTTGGCTTTCGAAATTTTGCCTACTCTAGTTTTTATAAGTTGGCGGTAAAGGATGGTTTTGATGTGGTTTTTTGGAATGCAACGAGTTTTCCATTATCTGAATTGGGATTTCCTGAGATTAAAATAAACTCTTTGAAATTACATCCTTTAACCGATATCTATAAAAAAGCAAAGGTGCAAGTCGAACTCAACTTAAGCATTCAAAGAGCCAACGACAAAGTATACGATTCCTATCGATTTCCATTTTCCTACAGTTCGATGAAACAGGCTGCTAAAAGTGTCGCTGTGACTCTTTTAACCGCGGCAAATTCAAGTGAATCAGGTTGGCTTAGAATAAGAAACCGAATTAAAAAACAAGAACGAAAAACAGCCTATTACCAGCATTGTTTGGAAACGTTGCAAAAGGAAAAACCATCAATTGTATTTTGTACAAACCAACGACATATCAATACTTTAGCACCGTTATTAGCGGCGAATGAATTAGGTATTCCAACGGCAACATTCATATTTTCATGGGACAATTTGCCAAAAGCGACTTTGGTGGTTGAAGCCGATTACTATTTTGTCTGGAGCGATCACATGAAAAAGGAATTGCAATATTATTATCCTTACATTCAATCGGAACAGATTTTTGTTACCGGTAGCCCACAATTTGAGCTTCATTTCAACAAGGATATCTTGTTGTCAAGAGAAGTGTTTTTTAACAAGCATCACTTGGATATTGCCAAAAAATATGTTTGCTTTTCAGGAAATGATGTCACTACCAGCCCGGATGACCCCCTGTATTTAGAGGACATTGCCAAAGCAGTTCGAACTCTAAATACTACTGAAAACAGCCAACTTGGTGTGATTTTCAGGAAGTGTCCCGTTGATTTTTCGAATAGATATGATTCCGTTTTAAAAAAATATGCCAAAGAAATTGTATCCATTGACCCTTTATGGAAACCCTTATCAACCACATGGAATTCTATTTTTCCTACTCAAGAAGACAATGTCTTATTGAATAATATTGCGGAGTTTTCAGAAATGGTCATTACCATCGGTTCTTCTACTATTTTTGACTTCATTTCACATAAAAAACCCTGCGGTTATCTGAAGTACAATCAAGAAAAGCAACTCGATACTGCTTGGGATGTTTATACCTGCTACAATTATGTTCACTTTAGATCCATGCCACAAGAAAGTCCAGTTTTTTGGATTAATGGAGCCGATGAAATGGCTTCTAAGATTAAGGAAGTTGTCTTTGGAGATAAAGAAAATGTTTTGGCAAACGCGCAAGAATGGTTTGAAACAATCAATCTGCATCCCGTAAATGAAGCTTCGGCAAGAATGGTTACAGTAATCAATAATATTGTAAATAACTAAGAATTAGAAACTTTTCGTTTATAAAGAAATCGCATGACAAAAGCAGCATTACATCAGACGCTAAACCAAGACCAATTGCGATATTGTATTTCGACGCCTTTTGGTTTGAGAACTTTTTTTCGATACTATTTTATTGATGTTATTCCGGGTTTAAAATTCACGATTGTTTTTAGATATTGTCAATATTATCGCAGAAAAAACCGAGTGCTTTTTTACTTTTTCTTTTTGTGGATGCGTCGTTTGAAATACAAGTACGGTATCGATATTTCGTACAGAACTAAAATTGGAAAAGGACTTTATATTGGCCATTTTGGTGGTATTGTTATTCATGGTGATGCCGAAATTGGAGAGTACTGCAATTTGTCTCAAGGGATGACCATTGGTGTTTTAGTACGTGGAAAAAAAGAAGGAATTCCCAAAATTGGAAACCGTGTCTTTATAGGACCAGGCGCCACCATTTTAGGAGGAATAACCATTGGTGATGATGTCTTAATTGGCACCAATGCGATAGTAAATTTTGATGTACCTGATCATTCCGTCGTTGCCGCACCTATTGCCAAGATAATTTCCAATAAAGGTTCCGAAGGATATATTTCCAATATTAAATAATTCGATAAAACGAATCCTATACCAAGAATACTATGAGCTATACCAGCTTACTACCTTTACTAAAAAAAACAGGTAGTCCCTTATCTCCCGAAGATTTTCAAGCCAGAGTTAATGTGGTTTTTCATGATTTTGAATCCGACCACTACGATAGTATGCATGATGACATGTGGGAAAGTTTGCAAGAGCAAATTAATTTATTGGTTTCCGATTGGTTGGCTTATGAAACGCCAAGTCAAAAATTGCGATTGGTGGATATAGGTTGTGGAACAGGATTGAGTTCGCAACTATTACTACAATCCCCATTAGGAAATTACATAGAAGAAGTTACACTTGTAGATACTTCTTCCAAAATGCTTGAACACGCCAAGGAAAAGGCCCAAAATTGGGGTAAAAAAACAACGTACATTAATGGCTATTTATCCGATATAACGGAATCCTATGATATCGTTTTGATTTGCTCCGTCTTGCATCACATTCCGGATTTAAAGCTGTTTTTAGAGCAAGTAAGTACAATTTTGAAACCTCAAGGCGTTTTTATGCATTTGCAAGATCCAAATGGCGATTATCTAAACGACCCTATTTATAAAGAAAGACTTTCAAAATACCAAGCCATTCAAACCGAAACTGCAAAAAAGACTTTGAAGGATTTAATTCCGAACCAATGGATTCACTTTGTCAATAGAATGTTGGGACGCAAAAACTATATTGACCTTATCAATGACCAATTGCTTGCAGAGCAAGTGATTCGGAAACGGATGTCCGCAGATGAAATTTGGAGTGTCACCGATATTCATGTCGAAAGTAAAATCAATACGGATAATACTGGAATTTCGTTTGATTTTTTACAAAGAGAACTCACCAGTTTCACTCTAATTAAACAAAGAGCGTATGCTTTTTATAGTGTGCTAAAAAGTAAATTGCCAGGAGAATTAAAAGAAATAGAAGACCAATTAGTCGATCAAAACGCACTAAACGGGAGAAATATTTCCTGCCTCTGGAAAAAAAATTAAGACCATGCACATTGCTTTTTTAACACCGGAATACCCACATTCGAGAGTAACTGCGGCGGCCGGAATTGGAACCAGCATTCAAAATTTAGTAACGGCTTTAGTGGCCGAAGGTGTTCAAGTGTCTCTTTTTATTTACGGACAAAAAGAAGATGCTATTTTTAACGAGAATGGTGTAAAAATACATTTAATTGTTTCCAAAAGATATACGTTTTTCACTTGGTACCACTATCGAAAATATCTCGAAAATTATTTGAATCAGTATGTTCAGGAGGATCAAATTGATGCAATTGAAGCGCCAGATTGGACAGGCATCACTGCTTTCATGAAGCTTGATAAACCGTTAA
>CALPUN020000121.1 GCA_943326765.2 Bifidobacterium breve
GCCAAGGCGTTATAGCCCAAAGCCGTGTTATTTGGCCCTGTACTAACCGCTAAGGCGTTTGCTCCGACCGCTGTATTATTTGTTCCAGTTATGTTGGCCGCTAAGGCATTATAACCTACAGCTGTATTAGCGCTTACTGTACTAACAGCTAAGGCGTTTACTCCGACCGCTGTATTAGTTGATCCAATTAAATTGGCCGCTAAGGCACTTTTTCCAATTGCTGTATTGTTGGCTCCTAAGGTATTAGCGGCCATTGCATTTGTTCCTACAGCAGTATTGGCAGTTCCAGTTGTAGTGGCTGCTAAAGCACCGCTTCCCACAGCTACATTATCAGCTCCTGTACTTAACGTTAAAGCGTTGTTGCCAAATGCTGTGCTAGTAGTAGTAGCTCCTGCGCTAAGCGCTCCCACTCCAAAGGAAGTGCTAGTAGCACTTAATTTTCCTGAAGCTACATTATTTCTTTTGAAAGCTACATCAGCATTGTCATTGGTCCCTAAATAATTGGTTCCATCCACAGCAATGCCGCTATTCCCTGTTATAGACCAACCACTTGCTGCACTTGCCCCTAATTTTTCCCAAGTTGTTCCATTAAAAAAATAAAAACCAACAGTAGTAACATTAATGGTGGTGCCTGTTGGAGTTCCTGTAGCTACTTCGTTAATATAGATCATGGTAGATGCTGGAACAGTAGCCATACTTTGTGCCCTTTGTCTGGTGACTCTTGGAATTAATATACCATCAACATTGGTGGTGGAACCACTTGGGTTAGTCGCTGTAATGTCTAGTGTTGCATTCGGATTAGTTGTACCAATCCCAACTTGAGAAAATGTTATGCTTGAAAAAAGTAATACTGTTGAAAATAAAAATAATTTCATGTCTTAATTGTTTACGATGTAAAACTTAAGTGTTTTATTTTGTTAGGGTAGCCAATAAAAATAACTTTTTTGAACTATAAATTGGGGTTACACAACTTAGTGAAGTTATTTCTAAATTCGTTTTTACCTTAGTATATAATAACTATACCGTAAATTATATTACAACAATGGCTTCAAAGATGCGATATAGTTAGTATTAGAGCTATGAGTGCCTATTTTGCATCTGCTAAATAAAGCTAAAAATTACAATTTGTATTGTTTTTGTATAGGTTATATTAACACTAATTTCACAAATACTGTTGCGCTTTTACCGCTTTAAGGCATTTTATTCACAAACTGCGGGGATTTTATTCGAAAAATGATATTAAAATAATTATTCTATTTCTAATTTTATTCCCTATTTTTTAAATAAAATGAAATAAAAAAGGTGCTTTTTGAGACTAGTGTTTAAATGGAGTAAGCCTACTTAAATCCTATAAGGCGAAATTCTAAATTAAGATGGCAAAAAGAATTTGAAAAGTTTAATCTAATATACCGAAAAGTTTTGGGGATCTGTGATAAAGTACCCTTCTAAATTTTAGCAAAAAAAGGGCTGAAAAATTAGCGTTTACTGCGCCACTTTTGGTTCCCAAAAATGTTTGTCGAAATCTACAATTTGATTGTCGATGACTTGAATGCCTTCGCTTTCTAGTAATTGCTGCATCAAATTGGTCCCATCGAAATGATGCTTCCCAGTAAGAATGCCTTTGCTGTTCACCACGCGATGGGCCGGAACGTCTTCTATAGTGTGCGAAGCATTCATCGCCCAGCCCACCATTCTAGCCGAACGACCTGTTCCTAAAGCTCTAGCAATGGCACCATACGAAGTGACTTTTCCGTAGGGAATTTGTTTGGCTACGGCATACACTCGTTCAAAAAAGTTGGGTTGCATTTTACTTGTAAAGCAGTTTGAAAAGTGTAAAAATAGCCATGAAAGCCGTTACTGAACCAATAATGGTGTTGACATTTTTCATTAAGAAATTGGTTTCTTTTTCGATTTGTTTGAATGCCGCGATGTAGAGATAAAAAACGGCGAACGAACCCAAAACAACTCCCAATACAAAACTGAAAATTTGAATTTTTTCGAATTGGAAATAGCCCGAACTGGCCAAACTCATGCTGGCGAAAACATAAAACGGAATGGGTAAAAAGTTGAGTATCGAGAGCAGAATCCCGAAAAAAAAGCGGTTGGATTTGCCTTTGATTTTGATCTCTGCTTTCGGTTTTTTTGGTTTTTTTGCCATCCAAAAGAAATAGCAACTCAACCCTGAAAACACTATAACTCCTAATTCTTGCAGGAACGAAACAATCTCAATGTGAATGCTAATAAACCTAGCGAAAAGAACCGCTAGAAACGTTTGAATAAAGACTATTGTTGAGGCGCCAAAAGCAAAACTCAACGCTTGGTTTTTACCTTCATTTAAACTGATTTTAGCCGCAGTCATGTTGATCAATCCCGGAAGGATTACCGCCAAAAATGCTATGCAGAAACCGAAGAATAAAGGAAACAAAAAAGCCATCTATTTGATTTTAAAACGAATATACGTAATTGCCTTGTTTACTTCCAAATATTGTTTTTCATAAAACGTTTGAATTCCGATAACTTCGGCTGGACTTCCTTCGTTTTTGTATACGTTATGATTGGCATACAACACTTCGTGCCCTTCGCCATGCAAGAGTCCTAACGTATAGCCGTGCATGAATTCGCTGTCGGTTTTCAAGTTGACGATACCGTCCTCTTTAAGTATTTTTTTATACAATTGCAAAAACTCTGAATTCGTCATTCGGTGTTTGGTGCGTTTGTATTTGATTTGCGGATCGGGAAATGTAATCCATATTTCGTCCACTTCTTGCTCTGCAAAAATATGGTTGACGAGTTCAATTTGCGTTCGGATGAACGCTACGTTTTGCAAACCATCCTCTACGGCTGTTTTGGCACCGCGCCAGAATCTTGCCCCTTTGATGTCGATACCGATGAAATTTTTATCTGGATATTGCTCGGCCAACCCTACGGAATATTCGCCTTTACCACAACCCAATTCCAACACTAACGGATGGTCGTTCTTGAAAAAATCGGCATTCCATTTTCCTTTCAACGGAAAGTCTCCCGAAACCACTTCTTCCCTTGTTGGTTGAAAAACGTTCTGAAACGATTCGTTCTCTTTAAATCTTTTTAACTTATTTTTACTTCCCACGATGTAATTTAATATTTTGGCAAAATTAAGGAAATATACCAGACCAGAAATGTTTTTATCTTGCGGGTTTAAAAAAGTAATCTTTTTCTGAAATGACTTTATCGCCGGAATCCAGAAATATCTTAGTAGCTCCGTTGAATTGGGGTTTGGGACATGCCACACGGTGTATTCCGATTATCAAAGCATTAGAAACAAATGGGTATACTCCTATTTTGGCTTCGGATGGGATTGCATTGGCTTTGCTAAGAAAAGAATTTCCGCATTTAAAAGCATTGGAATTGCCTTCGTACGAAATTGAATATGCCAAAGACGGGGCGAATTTCAAATGGAAACTGCTCAAAAACATGCCGGTGATGATTGAAGCCATTTTGAATGAAAAAAAAGTAGTTAAAAAATGGGTGAACGAATTCAACTTGATTGGTATTATCTCTGACAATCGTTTGGGTGTTTTTCATAAAAAAGTACACTCGGTTTTCATCACCCACCAATTGAATGTACTCACGGGGAACACCACCTGGATTACTAGCAAACTGCACCAACACATCATCAAAAAATACGATGAATGTTGGGTCCCTGATATTGAAGTGGCACCTAATTTAACAGGGAAATTGGGGCACTTAAAAACCCCGCACAATAAAATAAAATACATTGGTCCTTTGAGTCGCTTTGAGAAAAAAGACGTTCCTAAAGCCTACGACTTGATGATTATCTTATCCGGACCGGAGCCGCAACGGAGCATATTAGAAATCATCCTCAAAGAATCACTGGAACAATACGACGGTGATGTAGTCTTTATAAGCGGCAAAGTCGAACCTCAACAAAAGCATGTGCAACTCAATCGGGTGACGTATTATAATTTCATGACCACCGAGCAATTGGAACACACCTTCAATAGCAGTAAAATAGTACTCTGCCGTTCGGGGTATACTACCGTAATGGATTTGGTGAAATTAGGAAAAAAGGCTTTCTTTATTCCAACACCTGGGCAATACGAACAAGAATATTTAGCCAAACGATTGAAGAATATTGGAGCGTTTCCGTATGCCAAGCAAGACGATTTTAAAATGGAGAATCTGTTGGAAATAGATTTATATAAACCGTTTCAAATGATTCAAGAGCCGATTCATTGGAAGCACTTATTTTGCCTTTTCGAGGGTGAACGAGAACTCTGATCCTTTCCCAAATTCACTTTCTACATAAATTTTTTCATCGTGGGCTTCGATAATGTGTTTGACAATAGACAAGCCCAAGCCAGATCCTCCTTCACTTCGAGAACCACTTTTATCGACTCGGTAAAACCGTTCAAAAAGACGGGAAATGTTTTGCTTTTCGATGCCCTCGCCATTATCATGAATGCGAACGATGACTTTAGTATCGGTTAGACTTTCGATACTAACTTCCGTAGACCCTTTTTCCTTGCCGTATTTAACAGAATTAACAATCAAATTGATCAGTACTTGTTCAATTTTTTCACGATCGGCTAAGACTTGAATGGGTTTGTTGTATTTCATGTCGAACAGCAACAGGATGTCTTTTTTCGACGCTTTCATTTCTAGTAAATCGAATACGTTTTGAATGAGTTTCACAATATCGAACTTCACGACTTCCAAATTTAAATCGCCAATTTCTAGTTTAGTAATCATGTCTAAATCCTGTACAATATAAATGAGTCGCTCGACTCCTTTTTCGGCGCGCTCTAAATATTTCTTGCGAATAGATTTGTCGTTCATGGCGCCATCTAACAACGTAGAAAGATAGCCTTGCACCGTAAACAAAGGCGTTTTTAATTCATGCGATACATTGCCCAAAAATTCGCGACGGTATTCTTCTCGAACTTTTAGCATTTCAATTTCGAGTTTCTTATCGGTGGCAAATTTCTTAACTTCTCTCGTTAAGGTGGCCATATCGGTCGTGATGGGTTGGTTTCTGAAATTGGAAGATTCTAAAAGCGACACGTCGTCGTAGATTTTTTTAACCCTACGGTAAATAAAGTGTTCGACGCGGTATTGCAATACGAAGAATGAAAAAGCAGCAATTCCGAACGCAAAAAAGGCGCAAAATTCCCATGAAAAATAAAAAAAATAATACGTTAAAACGGCTAGTAAACCTGTAGCAAAAAAGGTAATGTAGAGCGCTGAAATTACAGCAAATTTGTATGTTTTTTTGAAACTTATTCCCATTTATACTTCAAACTTGTAGCCGACTCCTTTAATAGTTTTAAAGAAATCGTCTCCTATTTTTTCTCTGAGTTTCCGAATGTGCACATCGATGGTTCTTCCGCCTACTATCACTTCATTGCCCCAAACCTTGTCTAAGATTTCTTCTCTTTTAAATACTTTCCCTGGTTTGGAAGCCAAGAGGTAGAACAATTCGAATTCTTTTCTAGGCAAAATAATTTCTTTATTTTCCTTAACAATTTTATACTCTTCACGGTTAATCTCAATACCACCCACGTTTAAAGTTTCCGAATTTTTACCTTCGTCTTCTTTCAATCGACGCAATAAGGCTTTTACTTTACTCACCAACAATTTAGGTTTGATAGGCTTGGTAATGTAGTCATCTGCTCCGGCATCAAAACCGGCTACTTGCGAATAATCTTCACTTCTTGCCGTTAGAAAGGTGATGATGGTATGGCTTAATTCGGGTATTTTTCTGATGTTTTCACACGCTTCCATACCGTCCATTTCGGGCATCATGACATCCATTATAATCAAATGCGGCAGTTCTTTCTTGGCTTTTACAATCGCTTCCTTCCCGTTGGCGGCCGTACTGATTTGGTAGCCTTCTTGCGCTAAGTTGTAGCCTACAATTTCTAGAATGTCTTGCTCGTCATCTACTAATAAAATCTTGATTTCTTTTTTCTTCATGATCGCGTCAATTGCTTTAGGTGCGGTGAATAGTATTGCCTGGTTAGATGCTCCATTTTAAATTCGATTGTAAATGTAAAGATAAAAGAATATCTATAAATCGAGTTAACTGTAATTTAATATGTTAACAATTCGGTAATATTTACGCAACTAAAAGGTAACTAACGAGTAACACGAACTTTACAACTTGAGCGTTCCTTTGCACCATATTTTAACGTACTCATTATGAAATTTAAATTTTTAACCTTGGTTTTTTTCATTTGTTCGATGGCTTTGGGGCAGACCAAAGGAACAATAACGGGCGTATTAAAAGACAAAGACGCAAACAACGCCACTTTGCCGTTTGCTAATGCCGCGTTAAAAGGAACCTCAATTGGAACCACCACGGATGAAAACGGAAATTATAAACTTAGTGCTGTGGCAGGAAATTACACTTTGGTTTTTAGTTTTTTAGGATATGAAAATGTTGAAGTACCTGTTACTATTGTGGCTGGTGAAACTATTATCCTCAACAGAACGTTAGGTTCTGGAAGTTACAAATTGGAAGATGTCGTGGTAAAAGCCAATGGCGGAAGAGAAAAAGAGACTGCTTTGTTGCTAGACCAAAAGAAAGCCGTCGAAATCAAACAAAGTATTGGAGCCCAAGAAATGGCCCGCAAAGGGGTGAGTGATGTAGAAGAAGGTTTGACCAAGATTACCGGAATCACCAAAGTAGGCGACCGAGGGTTGTTTGTTAGAGGTTTGGAAGATCGGTATAACAATTTATTGATTAATGACTTGGCGGCGCCCACAAATAATCCGTTTACAAAAATTCTTCCTTTAGATTTATTCCCTACGGATATTGTAAGTGTTATCGACGTCTATAAAACTTTTAATCCTAATATCTATGGCGATTTTGCTGGGGGTACTTTTAATATTCAAACCTCC
>CALPUN020000122.1 GCA_943326765.2 Bifidobacterium breve
AACAAAGCTAGTCAGCAATTGAATGAAAACTTAGAAGCATTAAAACACAATATTTTATTCCGAGGGTATTTCAGAAAACAAGAGAAAGCAAAATTAAAAGCAGCTGGAAAATAGTTGAAAGTTAATTTCAAAAAAAATTGACCATCGAAACCTCTTTTCTTAAGAAATAAATTTGAGTTCCGAGACTAAATAATCAATATCTTCTTTCGAATTGAAATGACTAAACGAAATTCGAAGCGAAGGTTTCTTGCAATCGGACTCGTTCAAAAATGCTTCAAGAACGTGGGAAGGCTTGATACTACCCGATTGGCAAGCACTTCCTCTTGAAACAGCAATGCCTTTCATGTCAAGATGAAATAGTAACATGGCCGTTTTATCTTCGGGAAAAGGCAAGAGAATATTTATCATATTGTAAAAGCCACCTGAATTTCCATTGATTTTAAAATCAGGATAATGACGTTGAAACTGTTCGATAGTGTAATTTTTAAGCGCGCTAATCGTTTCTTTGTGTTGTTCCAAAGTATTCAAACTAAGCTCTAAAGCCTTGGTCATTCCGACAATATTGTGAAGCGACTCCGTCCCAGAACGCAATCCTTTCTCTTGCTCACCTCCATGAAAAAGAGGTTGCAAGACAATTCCTTTACGAACAAATGCAAAACCAACTCCTTTTGGACCGTGAAATTTGTGTGCGCTTGCCGCTAAAAAATCTATCGGAATTTGTTGCAAATCAATAGCCGTTTTCCCAATAGATTGAACGGTATCCGTATGAAAATAAACTTGATGTTGTTTACAAATTCTGCCAATTCGCTCGATGTCCAATTCGTTACCAATTTCGTTGTTGACGTGCATTAATGACACTAAAGTTGGCGTCGATTCGGAAAGCAATGCAACTAAATGAGTGGTATCTATATCTCCATTTTGCAAAATATTGACATACTCAATGCGGATCGCAAACTCTTTTTCTAAAGCTTCAAGAGTATGCAAAACAGCATGATGTTCGATTTTACTTGAAATGATTCTTTTTACTTTTAAATCGCAAACGACACTTCTGAGAACCCAATTAATTGCTTCAGTTCCACCTGAGGTAAAAATAATTTCTTGAGCGGAGCAATTCAGTGCTTTCGCAATAGCTTTCCTGGAAAGCTCTAGTCGGTTCTTAGCTTGTCGTCCAAAACTATGGGTGGACGACGGATTGCCAAAATCCTCTTTCATAACTTGGGTCATGACCTCAATGACTTCAGGATTAATAGCAGTAGTTGCAGCGTTGTCTAAGTATATTTTTTTCATCGCAGCTAAGTTACAAATTTTGACGGTGCATTGAATGCTAAATTGGTTGGGGATTCTGATATAATATCCTATTTTTGTCAAAAAGTAAGGCAATCATGAAAAAAATATTGGGATTATTCGTTTTTTTACTGCTGCTCAATGGCTGTGATGATGGAAATGTAAAAATTCAAAACATCACTTTCCAAGAGGTTCAAGCAAACAGTTGTGGCGAAACGATTTATAAGTTAACCTCAAACGAAGCGATGTTTATAAAAATTCCGGCTTCTTTAAATGCTTTTAAAAATGAGGTTACCACAGAAAATACACCTACCGTTATTCCTATTGGAGGTAGTGTAAGTGTGACCTATAGAGCCTATGCTGGAAAACCATCAGGAGCTAACATTTGTAACTCTCCAGGGCCAATTTCACCTGCTGCTACCGAAGAATGGATTGCGACTTCAGGAACGATTCAAATTATAACAATAGCTTTATATGACAGCCCAAACACCACAACGGGCGCTACTAAAATTACAAAATATGTTCACCGTATTGTTTTTAAAAACCTAGTATTTTCGAAACCAAGTGGTGAGCAAATCTACGAATCCTTCAATTTTGGAGATTATGAGACGGTTCCAACGTCATTACCACTCAGTTTTGAACCTGCAGATATTCATTTATGTTCCGGAACAAATTTGCTGTACAATGCCCGTAATAATGGGATTGAAGCGCTATTTATTCAAAATTTTGACACCACTTTGTTAGACATAACAAACTTAGGAATTCCAAAAACTGGTTTAATTTCAAACACTACTAACAAACTTACTTATCGTTTGTTTAAAACAGCTTTAATTGACATAACTAACGATGCTTATTTTTGCGGCGCTATTTTACCGAGCAGCCCGGAAGTAAATGAAGAATGGATTGCCAATGATGGGGTACAAAATGTTAGCGGAACGATTGAAGTGACAACAACAACGAATGGAAACGGATTTTTACACAGCATCCGACTGAAAGGAGTTACTTTCAAAAAGGGCAACAGCACTTTTTATTACGGCAATACTATTTTGTTGGGAGAACTTATAACTACAAATTAAACTTCTATTTCGTATTTTGTTTGATATATACTTCGGTGGCACCAATACCATATTTTTGATAATTGGCATCATGGAAAGTGATCATATCGTAACGCCCTAACATAAAATCCAATTCCGATTTCAAGATTCCTTCACCAACTCCGTGAATAAAAACAATTTTGGGAATGCGATTTTTAATCGCAAATTCGATGTGTCTTTTTGCGGTTTCTGACTGCAAGGTTAATATTTCATAGTTGCTCATTCCGCGAAAATTTTTGACCAACTTTTCAATATGCAAATCAAATTCAGGAGGTGGAATTTCGCCTTTTATTTTCTTTTCTTTGACAAAACTTCGGGGTTTTGGCACTTCTTTAGTTTGTTGTATCGAATTTAAATTAAAACTTCCTATATTTTTACTTAAAGAACTGGTTTTGAAATTTTTAATCAATTCATTGACGAAATAAGTCATCACAAAACCATCCTCTGTTTCTATAGCTATTTGATTCCCGTCGACCGCAAGTACCACTCCATTGATTGCTTCGTCTAACACCGAAACCTGATCTCCTTTACTGAATGTTGTCATCATCTTGTTCTTGGTTTTTACTTGGAATTTTAGCACTCAATTTCAACATTCCAAACATAAAAATGGCAACGGAAATACAAATCACATAACTATTTTTTTGAGGTTTATTGACCTCGTAAAATGCGATCAGAATTGCAAGAGCCATAATTGGAAGGAGTACTTTTTTCATGCTACACTTTTTTTGTGATTCCAAAAGTAACAAACTTTAAAATAGCAAAATGAATATTTTAAAATGAATATTATTTTGTAAAATTGTAGTTATAAAAAAAAACCTTTTGGATTTAGAAAAATATATGATTCCATGCCTCAATAAAAAACTCTTTGGGGTCGAATGTTTGGGTTGTGGTACTCAAAGAGCTTTACTCCTGATATCGAGAGGACATTTCTTAGATGCTTTTTATCAATTTCCAGCAATATATACCACTATTCTTTTTTTTGGAATTCTAGGATTGCACTTCCTAGATAAAAGTAGAAACTACCATAAAATCATCGTTAGCCTAGCAATAGTCAATGCCATTATTATGATTGTTTCCTATATTTACAAAATAACAACTCTTTAATCCCTATTCAATCATGGAAAAACAAAAATTACCCAATGCTTCAGCCGTATTAATTTTAGGAATTCTATCTATACTAACTTGTTGTTGTTGGGGAATAATTGGGCTTATACTTGGAATCCTGGCTCTGGTCTTAGCGAAAAAAGACATGGTCTTGTATGCTGAAAATCCAGAATTGTATGAAGGATATTCCAATATCAATACCGGAAGAGTTTTAGCGATTATTGGCATTGTTTTAAGCACTATCTATTTTATTTGTACTGTCTACCTGTATGTAGTGGTTGGCGAAGCTGGAATGAAAGATTTTCAACAAAATCTAATCGAAAAAATAAAACAACAAGAAGAACAAGAGTAAAATAAAAAATGCCCCAAATAGTATCTAACTTTTTGGGGCATGTTCAATAGGATCTTTTTTTTTATTTTTCAAACTGTTTCAATGTCGAGATAATAATCGAAACACAGTCGAGCAATTGGTCTTCATTCATAACCAATGGCGGTGCAAAACGAATAATATTCCCATGCGTTGGTTTGGCCAACAATCCGTTTTCGCGTAAAGCCATACAGATATTCCAAGCGGTATCGCTATCCTCGGTATCATTAATCACCACAGCATTCAAAAGACCGCGTCCTCTAACTAGATTGGCAATCGAGCTGGTTTTGATATACTCGGTCAATTTACTTCGGAATAAGCTACCCAAAACCCTAGCATTTTGCGCTAAATTTTCATCAACAACTACTTTCAAAGCAGCAACAGCTACTGCAGCAGCGATTGGATTTCCTCCAAAAGTCGATCCGTGTTGCCCGGGTTTAATGACATTCATAATGCTATCATTAGCCAACACTGCCGAAACAGGATAAGCTCCTCCTGACAATGCTTTCCCTAAAATCAAAATATCGGGAGTGGCATACGTTGCTTGTTTTTCGCAATGATTTTCGCAAGTACAATTTCCACAAACAGCTAATAAAGAACCTGTTCTCGCAATTCCTGTTTGAATTTCATCCGCAATAAATAAAACATTGTATTGATTACACAATTCTTTAGCGCGCATCATATAATCATCCGCTGGAGTATAAACACCTGCTTCCCCTTGTATAGGTTCTACTAGAAAACCGGCAATATTTTCAGACGATTGAAGTACTTGCTCTAAAGCATTTAAATCATCGTAAGCAATTTTAATAAATCCATCAGTATAAGGTCCGAAATTCTTACGGGCATTTTCATCATTCGAAAAGGAAATAATGGTCGTCGTTCTTCCGTGGAAATTACCATCACAAACTATAATTTGTGCTTTGTGCTCGGGAACACCTTTTACTTCATAAGCCCACTTTCGGCATAACTTCAACGCGGTTTCTACTGCCTCGGCGCCCGTATTCATTGGCAACACTTTATCAAACCCAAAATATTTCGTCAAATACTCTTCATAAGGACCTAGTTGATCGTTATAGAAGGCTCGGGAAGTTAGCGTTAATGTTTTAGCTTGATTCACCATAGCATCCACAATACGAGGATGACAATGTCCTTGATTTACAGCCGAATAAGCCGAAAGGAAATCATAGTATTTTTTTCCTTCAACATCCCAAACAAAGACGCCTTCGCCTCTATTTAGAACAACAGGAAGTGGGTGGTAATTGTGTGCCCCGTATTTATTCTCCAAATTAATAATGGCTTCAGAACTCATTTTTTCTAAAACTGACATAATGCTATTTTTTAAATATATAGATAACAATTCCTTCTTGTGGAGAGAAATCACCCAACTTTTTTCAAAAATAATGAATATTCTTCCAATTTTAGGAAATTAGAAAAAATCTTCGCCATGAATTTTATCCAAATTGTAGATACAATAGGACTCCGGAAGCTAAAGTCATCACAAACAAAGCCACAAACCCTAAAATATTAGCCAAAGTACTGTTGGTGAATTTTCCCATAATACTTTTGTTATTAGAAACATGCAAAATTATCGCAATCAAAACCGGAGCCGTTAGTCCGTATAAAATGGCGGTATAAATCAAGGCTTTGATCGGTGAAATCCCAATATAATTTAACGATAATCCTAAAATTAATGAAATGGCAATGACTATATAAAATGCTTTGGCTTCATGAAATTTCTTATCCAAACCCTGCTCCCAACCAAAAGTTTCGGTAATAATATACGAAAGAGAACCGCTCAAAACCGGAATTGCCAAAAGCCCAGTACCAATGACTCCAATTGCAAAAAGCAAATACGCTAAATTTCCAGCTAAAGGTTTAAGAGCTAAGGCTGCTTGTTCAACAGTATCAATCTGCCGAACGCCACTTGAATACAAGACCGTTCCAGTTGTTAATATTATGAAAAACATGACCAATCCTGAAAAAGACATTCCAAAATCGACGTCTTGTTTCATTTCATTGATAATCCGTTTGTTCACCATAAGATGGCGTTTCTTATGTTTCATCTCTTCTACTTCCATCGAGGCTTGCCAAAAAAAGAGATACGGTGAAATCGTGGTACCTAAAATTCCAACTAAAATCCCCATAAACTCTTTATTGAAATGTATCGTAGGAATAAAAGTCGATTTTAAAATCAGCAGCCAATCTTGATGAAACAAAAACGGAACCACCAAATACACTAACAACACTAAGCATAAATATTTCAAAATCGCAGCAATCCGATGGTAAGGCAAATAAACAATTAAGACAAGTAACAGTATGGTAAAAATAACACTGAAATAAGTAGCTTCTACTTTTGGAAATAATAAATTACCCACAGCGCCCATACCCGCAATATCTGCCCCAATATTCATTACGATCGCTGGAAAACTAAACAATAGCATCAAATACAAAATCGGCTTAGGGTAATTTTTTTTTAACGTTCCCGTTAACCCTTGCGAAGTGACTAATCCAATTCGAGCGCACATCTGCTGAATAGCAGCCATCAAAGGAAATGCAATTAAAGCACTCCACAATGTTGTCAATCCAAAAGCAGCTCCCGCTTGTGAATAGGTTGCAATTCCAGAAGGATCATCATCACTGGCACCCGTAATTAAACCGGGGCCGAGTACTTTCCAAAACCTTCGAAACTTTTTTGAAAGAGTAGATTTAGTTTGCATTAAATTGGGCAATAATTCTGTTTATTAGCTACTCTCAAAAGTAATGAATTTATTGCAGTACTATTATAATTCCTTGAAGTCATTTACATAAAACAGAATCGAAATGCGGACTATTTAACGGAAATTAAAAACTACCTTTTATAGTTTTCTTAATCAAAATAAAACGTCTTATTTCTCCATTCTATTCTCTAATATTTTTTTAAACGAGCGTCCGCGAATTTCTTCCAAAGTCAAGCCCGTTACCAATACTTCTTCTTCGGTAATGGCACCACTATTCAACGCTCTTAAAAAGTAATTCAGCAAACCTTG
>CALPUN020000123.1 GCA_943326765.2 Bifidobacterium breve
CGGAAGACTAGTATTGTCTGATTTTACGAAAGAAACCTTAAAGAAGTTTAAATAATGGATAATTTTTAGAACTATCAACCAACAACCAACAACCATGATCTACGAATTCAAAGGATTTATCCCCGTCATACACGAAAGCAGTTTCATTCACCCACAAGCGGCGGTGACTGGAAATGTGATTATTGGGAAAAATGTATATGTTGGTCCCGGTGCAGCCATTCGTGGCGATTGGGGTGAAATCATTATTGAAGACGGTTGCAATGTGCAAGAAAACTGCACGATCCACATGTTTCCAGGTAAGACAATGGTTTTAAAAGCTGGAGCACATATTGGTCATGGAGCGATTATTCACGGAGCTACTATCGGAGCCAATAGCTTAATCGGAATGAACGCCGTGATTATGGACGATGTTATTATTGGTGACGAATGCATCGTTGGAGCCTTAGCTTTTGTGAAGGCCGGAACGCAAATTCCGAATCGGAAAATGGTAGTCGGAAATCCAGCCGCAATCATCAAAGACGTAACTGACGACATGATTGATTGGAAAACCAAAGGCACGGCTTTATACCAGTTACTGCCACAAGAATGCTACGCTACTTTAAAACCAGTCGAACCTTTACGGGAAATTCCAAAAGACCGACCTACACAAGAAGCGTTTTACAAAACTTTAGAAGAATTCAAGAAAAAATAATATGCCAATAGTCGAATTCAAAATGCCCAAAATGGGCGAAAGCATTGCCGAAGCGACAATCCTCAACTGGTTAAAATCGGTTGGAGATTCGGTGCTCGCCGAAGAAACGATTCTCGAAGTAGCTACCGATAAAGTCGATAGCGAAGTGGCAACGCCCTATTCCGGTGTGATTACAGAGATTCGTTTTCAAAAGAATGATGTCGTTCCTGTAGGAACAGTCTTGGCACTAATTGATTTTGATGGCGCTACCGAAGGCAAGAAAATCACCATTGGAAAAACGCAAGAAGTAAAACCAAATAAATCGAGCATAGCGGCGGAACAACCAACAACGCGCAAAGCACAGCCGACAACACACAACCGACAACACACAACCGACAACTTCTTAAGCCCATTAATCATTAGTATGGCGCAAAAGGAAAACCTATCGTTGGAAGAAGTACAAAGCATTCCAGGATCTGGAGCTGACGGACGCATTCAAAAAAGCGATGTTTTCCATTATCTGAAAAATCGAAAATATCCTTTAAAAAGCATACCGCAACAGACAACAGACAATAGACAACAGACAACTTCCTTCCCGAAACCCAAAATCAATTTCGTAGAAGGAAAAGACCGAATTGTCGAAATGGATCGCATGCGCAAAATGATTGCCGATCACATGGTCTATTCCAAACAAACGTCGCCTCACGTAACGTCCTATCTCGAAATTGACGTGACGAATTTGGTGAACTGGCGCAATGCCCACAAAGACGATTTTCAAAAGAAGTACCACGAGAAACTTACCTTCACGCCACTGTTTGTGGACGCCGTAGCCAAAGGAATTCAAGATTTCCCGATGATTAATGTTTCGGTGGATGAGAAAAATATTATTGTGCATAGCGATATCAATATCGGAATGGCAACTGCTTTGCCATCTGGAAACTTAATTGTCCCGGTGGTGAAGAACGCCAACGAAAAGAATTTGGTGGAATTGGCTAAAACAGTCAACCAATTAGCAGAAAGTTCTAGAACAAATAAATTAAAACCAGAAGAAATTCAAGGAAGCACGTTTACAATATCGAATGTAGGAACCTTTGGAAGCTTAATGGGAACGCCTATTATCAACCAACCCGAAGTCGCGATTTTAGCCTTTGGAATCATCAAAAAACGCCCTGAAGTCATCACAACCGAAAAGGGAGATGAAATCGCGATTCGCAGCATGATGTTCCTTTCGCTTTCCTTCGATCACCGCGTTGTAGACGGATTCTTAGGCGGCTCGTTCTTGCGGAAAGTAGGCGATTACTTAGAACAATTTGGCCCTAAAACCCAACTGTAATTATATTTTTTTAAAAATACCAAAAGCATGTCATACCACATCAAAATAACACCAAGTGCCGTTTCTAAAATCAAGGAAGTGGATATTAATAACATTCCCATGGGCTTGAGTTTTACCGACCATATGTTTGTTTGCGACTATCAAAACGGCGCGTGGGTTAACCCAAGAATCGAACCTTTGGCTTTAATTCCGACGCATCCAGCCGCGATGGCGTTGCATTACGGACAAGCGATTTTTGAAGGATTGAAAGCCACGATGGGTAAAAACAATACACCGTTGTTGTTTCGTCCCGATAAAAATGCCAAGCGAATGAATGTCAGTGCCGACCGCATGGGAATGCCAGCTTTTCCTGAAGATTTGTTCATTGAAGGATTGAAAAAATTAGTGGCGCTAGATAAAAATTGGGTGCCTACACAAGAAGGAAGCTCGTTGTATTTACGTCCGTTTATGTATGCCGATGAAGCGTTTATCGGAATGCGCGCCGCCACTAGTTTTAAATTTATTATCATGGCCTCACCAGCGGGACCTTTTTTTAGTAGAAAAATAAAATTGTACGCCGAAACCAAATACGTTCGTGCCGTTAATGGCGGAACAGGAGAAGCCAAAGCTGCCGGGAATTATGCCGGTGCCATTCGCCCCACCGAGTTTGCCAAAGCCAAAGGCTACGATCAAGTATTGTGGTTGGATGCTCACGATTTTGAATTCATTCAAGAAGTGGGGACGATGAATATTTTCTTTAAAATTGCCGGACAATTTATCACTCCCGATTTGAGCGGTTCCATTTTAGCGGGCGTGACTCGAATGAGCATTATTGATTTGTTGCGCGCCAAAGGATTCGAAGTTATCGAACGGCCGATTACCATGACCGAAATTAAAGCCGCTGCGGAAAATAAAACGTTGGAAGAAGCTTTCGGAGTGGGAACTGCAGTGGGAATTGCGCTAATTGAAGAAATAGGCAACATGGATTTTGCCATTAGACTGCCGGAAGCAAATCCGGTGGGTGAGGATTTAAAACAGACCTTTCACGACCTAAAAGTGCAGCATATAGAAGACCAATTTGGCTGGATAGTCCCGGTGGAATAAAGTAACGATAAACCCTAGCCCCGATTACCTCACTTAACTCTAAATTTAATTGGAGTTCGCTGAACACTACGTGTTTGTAGTGAAAATCTTTTTGTACCATTTTTTGGCGCAAAAAATTGCAACGGATAGCGGGAATAGCTCCTAATAAAAAATATGAATACGATTACTAAAGCGACTTTAGAAAAAGCATTTACTACGATGGCCACCGCAAAAGCGATGACTGATTTGTATGAAGCCAACTTCAAGATTGTTTCGAAATATGTGCATGCGACCTCTCGCGGACATGAAGCAATTCAAATTGCGGTGGCGCTGCAGCTGTTGCCACAGGATTTTGCGTTTCCGTATTATCGCGACGACGCGATGCTACTGGGTATAGGCATGCAACCTTACGATTTGATGTTGCAATTGATGGCAAAACGAGACGATCCGTTTTCGGGCGGGCGCACCTATTATTGTCATCCGAGTTTGCGCGAAGCAGACAAGCCTAAAATTCCGCACCAATCTTCGGCAACGGGGATGCAAGCGATTCCGGCAACGGGCGCGGCGATGGGATTTTGGTATAAAGAAAACATTGGAATTGAAGATAAAAATCAAGACCCGAGCCTTGGCGAACAGGCGAAGCAAAAACCGATTGTGGTTTGTTCGTTAGGCGATGCCTCAGTAACCGAAGGGGAAGTAGCCGAAGCCTTTCAAATGGCGGCGTTGAAGCAATTGCCGATTTTGTATTTGGTACAGGATAATGGTTGGGATATTTCGGCAAATGCCAAAGAAACTCGAGCGCAAAATGCGTTTGAATATGCGCAAGGCTTTCACGGCATGGAAGCGATTTCGATTGATGGCGCCAATTTCACGGAAAGTTATCTCACGATTCAAAAAGTGTTGCACACGATGCGCACGGAACGCCGACCTTTTTTGGTGCATGCGAAAGTCCCGTTGCTAAACCACCATACTTCAGGAGTTCGGATGGAATGGTACCGTGATGATTTGGACGAAGCGCAGTCGCGTGATCCGTTTCCGGTATTGCAAAAACAAATGTTAGCGGCGGGTTTTACAACACAAGAAATTTCAAAAATAGAACAAGAAGCGATTGTAAAAGTGCAATCCGATTTCGATAGAGCACTAGAGGCCGAAGATCCAAAACCGGAAGATTTGTTTACGCATGATTTTGCACCGACACCGATTACAGAAGAAGTAGGGGAACGGAATCCACCGCGGGAAGACAAAGTCGTGATGGTAGACTGCGCCTTATTTGCCGTAGAAGAATTGATGAAAAAGCATCCGGAATGTTTACTTTACGGACAAGACGTAGGCGGCCGATTGGGTGGTGTTTTTAGAGAAGCGGCAACTTTGGCGCAGAAGTTCGGCGACGAACGTGTTTTCAATACACCGATTCAAGAAGCATTTATCGTGGGTTCCACTGTTGGAATGTCGGCAGTTGGTTTGAAACCTATTGTTGAGGTGCAGTTTGCCGATTACATTTGGCCGGGATTGAATCAGTTGTTTACCGAGGTGAGTCGGTCTTGTTATCTAACCAATGGCAAATGGCCGGTGAGTATGATCTTGCGTGTTCCGATTGGAGCCTATGGCAGCGGCGGACCTTATCATTCGACTTCTGTGGAAAGCGTTTTGACGAATATTCGCGGTATTAAAATAGCGTATCCAAGCAATGGCGCTGATTTGAAAGGTTTGTTGAAAGCGGCCTATTACGATCCGAATCCAGTAGTGATTCTAGAACACAAAGGGTTGTATTGGAGCAAAGTGAAAGGCACTGATGAAGCGCGTGTTTTTGAACCAAGTGAGGATTATATCCTGCCTTTCGGGAAAGCGAATGTTGTTCAAGAAGTTTGGGAACAAGAAGAGCAAGAAACGATTTCGGTAATTACTTACGGAATGGGTGTGCATTGGGCGTTAAACGCTTCTGAAGCGATGAAAGCACAAGTGGAGATTATCGATTTGAGAACGTTGTATCCGTTAGATGAAGAGGCGATATTAAAATCGGTACGAAAAACCAAGAAGTGTTTGGTTGTTACCGAAGAACCCACGAACAATTCCTTCGCGAGAAGTTTGGCGGGAATGATTCAAGAAAAATGTTTTAAAAACCTTGATGCGCCTGTGATGGTGATTGGTTCGGAGAATATGCCGGCGATTCCGTTGAATAGTGTTTTAGAGTTTACGATGATTCCGAATTCGGAGAAAGTGAAACAAAAAATGCACGAACTATTACACTATTAATTATCATTAAAAAGCCTCCATATTGGAGGCTTTTTAAATTTATTTTTTGGCAGAACCCGGAGGATATTGTGCTAAAATTTGCGTTACAAAACATTTGATATTTTCCTCTTTTTTATCCGTGTCCTTGGTTAAATAGCCAGTGCCTTCGCCTTGCCAGATTAGTTCTTTTTTAGTAGCATCAATCAAATCAATGGTTAGGATTCCTTCGGTTGAGGTAGAAATCGAAGTGTTACTTCCCCAATAAGGATTCCATCCATAACCCCAGCCGTAACCGTAACCAGCATAAAATTGGTTGACATTCACATTTTTCTCAGCTTTGCTATTGATGTTTACCAACAAATCGGGCGTTTCACTTTTGGCAAATCCTTTGGCAGTCATGACTTCATCAATAGAACGCAGAATTCTTTTTTTATCTAAATCAGAAATCTCTACTTTGTCGATTCCTGTTTTGTAGAACGCGTAGGTTTTGTATTGGGTAAAATCGACTTTCTTGTCATAATCGGTATACACTCGGATGGAACTGCACGAGGCCAACAACAAAATAAAAAGCAAAGAGAAACACCGTAGTATATTTGAAACTTTGAGATTGAACTTCATTGATTTCATAGTATTTTATTTAAAGAATTAGTTTTTTGACCAAAAAAGTTTTCGAATTTGTAACACAAATTTGGTGAAAATTCAATACATCTTCATTAAAAAAAATATAAAGTTTTTGCTTTTAACATTCTAATTTTTAATCTCCTAAAAGCGAATCGGCTACTTTATTTGGGATGGTTACTTTCAACAAAGGTTGTGCTTCCATAGCTCTTTTAATGGCAAAAATAGCGCCTTCATTTCGCGCCCAATTTCTTCTAGCAATTCCGTTATTGACATCCCAGAAAAGCATTGATTGCAATCGTCTGGAAGCATCGGCAGAACCGTCGAGCACCATTCCGAATCCGCCATTAATGACTTCACCCCAACCAACACCGCCGCCATTGTGAATAGAAACCCAAGTGGCGCCTCGGAAGCTATCGCCAATGACATTTTGAATCGCCATATCGGCAGTAAAACGGGAACCATCATAGATGTTGGACGTTTCTCGGTAAGGTGAATCGGTTCCGGAAACATCGTGATGATCGCGACCTAAAATCACGGTTTCTATTTTGCCTTTGGCAATGGCTTGGTTGAAGGCTTCAGCAATTTTGATTCTTCCTTCGGCATCGGCATAGAGAATTCGGGCTTGCGAACCTACGACCAATTTGTTTTCTTGTGCGCCTTTGATCCAACGAATGTTGTCTTGCATTTGCTGTTGGATTTCTTCGGGTGCCGTTTTCATAATTTCTTCGAGAACCGAGCAAGCAATTTCGTCCGTCTTGGCCAAATCTTCTGGTTTTCCGGAAGCACAAACCCATCGAAACGGACCGAAGCCATAATCGAAACACATGGGGCCCATAATATCTTGCACATAACTTGGATAGCGAAAATCGATGTGATTTTCCGCCATGATATCGGCGCCTGCTCGGGAAGCTTCTAGTAAAAAAGCATTTCCATAGTCGAAGAAATAGGTGCCTTTA
>CALPUN020000124.1 GCA_943326765.2 Bifidobacterium breve
ATATTTAGTATAAGCCAAAAAAATAGAGAATAGGAGCAGTTATAAGGATTTAGAGATTTATACTATGGGATTGGAATTATTTTATAAAGCACACGGTGCTTCTTTAAAACTACCAAAACATGAAATGTACGAGTTGGGAAGTCAATTGCGGAGAGCTTCAGACTCTATTGTTTCTAAAATTGTTGAAGGTTATGGTAGGAAAAAATACAAAGCTGATTTTGTTAGGTTTTTAATATTTTCTCACGCTAGTTGTTTAGAAACTATTAATCATTTAGAAAAATTAGCGCACCTTTATCCGCAAGAAAAACAAATATTAGAACACTTATATACAGAGTATGATCAACTAGGAGGTAAAATCTACAATTTCATCAAATACGTTGAACAAAACTGGAAAACCTAACCGATAACTGACAACTCACAACTGAGAACTGATAAAAATATGAAACAAACCACTAATTCCATTCTCATGATTCGCCCCGTAGCGTTTCGAATGAACGAACAAACTGCCGTTAACAATTACTATCAAAAAGTACTCGACGGATTGTCGCCCGAGACGGTCAATGCCAAAGCACAAGAAGAATTTGATGCTTTTGTGACGAAACTTCGCATGGTAGGAGTCGATGTGACCGTGGTTGAAGATACCATTACTCCCGATACACCCGATGCTATTTTTCCCAACAATTGGATCTCCTTTCACGAGAGTGGTGATGTCGCTTTGTATCCTATGTTTGCCGAAAACCGCCGTCACGAAAGAAGAGAAGACGTGCTCGATATTTTGGAAGACAAAGGATTCGTTATCAATGAAATCATGGATTATACTTCCGCCGAAGAAGACGGGTATTTCCTAGAAGGAACAGGGAGTATTGTGTTAGACCGCGAAAACGACAAAGCCTATTGCGCCTTATCCCCGCGTGCTGATGAAGAATTGTTTATTGAATTTTGCGAAGACTTTGAATACACACCCGTAATTTTCGAAGCCTATCAAACCGTGAATGGCGAACGCAAATTGATCTACCATACCAACGTCATGATGTGTATTGGAGAAACCTTTGCCGTGATTTGTGCCGATTGTATCGACGATAAAAAAGAACGCAAAATGGTGCTCGACAGTTTGCGAGGCGACGAAAAAGAAGTTATCTTAATCACCGAAGAACAAGTTAATAATTTTGCAGGCAATATGCTAGAAGTCAAAGGTACCGACGATCGACGGTATTTGGTGATGAGCAAATCAGCGTACCAAAGTTTAACCAAAAAACAAATCGCACAAATCGAAGAGCACGTTACCATTTTAAGTTTAAACTTAGATACAATCGAAGCCTGCGGTGGTGGCAGTGCCCGCTGCATGATGGCAGAGATTTTTTTGCCCAACGAAGAAGAATAGTTTTTCAAAATTCAATTCTCCGTTACAACATACCTAGCAACATATTCCCTAATTTTGTCCCATGAAAAATAAAAAAACACTAGTGCTCGGCGCCACTACAAAACCCGACCGTTATGCCTTTAAAGCGATTACAATGCTCGTAGAAAAAGGACATTCGGTACTAGCGATAGGTCAAAATGCAGGTGAAGTTGCGGGTGTAAAAATTCAAACTAAAGCGATTCCGCTAAAAAACATCGATACAGTAACGCTTTATTTGAACCCTCAAAGACAGCGCGATTACTATAATTATATCGTGGAAGCCCAACCCAAGCGCGTCATTTTCAATCCAGGAACCGAGAATCCGGAGTTTTACCAATTGCTGCAACTAAATAGTATTAAAGTGGAAGTCGCTTGTACTTTGGTGTTGTTGACTACGAATCAATATTAGTTTTTTCAGGAGCTGTTCCCGCTGTTCGCTGTATCTTTTTACAGGCTGGAAGCCATGTAAAAAGGATGCCGCTACCATCGGGGCTAGAACATTTTACTTGGAATAACTTTCAAAGCAATTTTTTAAAATCGAGTCTCCGAAACAGCCGGTTTGCTAATCAACAACAAGCCAATAAACGTGAACAATCCATTCACGATTATCAATTCGTTATCAAATACGTAATCACCAAAAAGCAATACGGAGTTTTTGCTTATCAAAAAGCAAAGTGCTGGTGAAAGGAGGCAAATTAGAGGCACCCATTGGTCGTGCACGGTTTTCGATTTCATAAACAATCCAAAAGAATACAATCCTAAAAGCGGTCCGTAAGTATACGAGGCAATCTTAAAAATCATGCTAACCACTGAGGCATCGTTGATGGTATTGAACACTACAATCACCAAAAACATCAAAAATGAAAACCCGATATGTACCAAATGTCGAGTGCGAACCATATTGGGTTTGTGGAGGTTTTCCGTTTTGTCCATGCCTAAAAAATCGACACAAAAAGAAGTGGTTAACGCCGTTAAAGCGCTATCCGTAGTAGCAAAAGTAGCGGCCGTCAATCCTAATAAAAAGACTATGGACGGAATCAAACTCAAATGATGAAAGGCAATTTCGGGGAACAGTAAATCGGTTCGCGGTTTTCCAGTAATCAAATCATTCGGCACTTCAATATGATTTTGATTGGCATAGATATACAACAACGCGCCCACACTCAAAAAGAAAATGTTGATTAAGACAAAAATTCCCGTAAAAGTGAACATGTTTTTTTGAGCATCACCAATGTTTTTGCAACTCAAATTCTTTTGCATCAAATCCTGATCTAAGCCCACCATGGCAATAGTAACAAAAATTCCACCTAGAATTTGTTTCGCAACAAAAGTGCCTTTCAAATAATCTTCATAGAAAAACACTTTTGAATAATTACTATTTTTCACTTGTTCGAAAGCTTCGAAAAACGAGAGGTGCAAACTGTCGCAAATAAAGAAAATCGTCAAGAATACCGAAGAAACCAAGAAGAACGTTTGCAACGTGTCTGTAATAATAATGGTTTTCAATCCGCCACGATAGGTGTAAGCAAATATTAAGGCCAACGAACACATGACGGTTACTGCAAACGGAATTTGGTAAAAATCAAATACATACCGCTGCAAGACAATCACTACCAAATACAAACGAAAGGACGAGCCAATAGTTCGGCTCAATAAGAAAATGGAAGCCGCGGTTTTGTAGCTTACGATTCCCAAACGCTTTTCGATATAGCCATAAATGGAAGTCAAATTCATGCGGTAATACAACGGCAGCAATACTTTAGCGATAATGATAAACCCTATGGCATTACCCAAGACAAACTGAAAATATTTGAACTGGTTGTCGGGATTTCCTACTTCGCCGGGCACCGAGATAAACGTCACGCCTGAAAGTGCGGTGCCAATCATTCCGAAAGCCACTAAATACCATTTCGAATTTTTATTAGCTTTAAAAAAAGCATCATTGTCGTTATTTTTTTTGCTTACGAAATGGGAAATCAAAAACAGAATTCCGAAATAAACAACAATCAACGTTAAAATGGCAAAAGGCGTCATAGTTTTATTTTTTAATTGAAGCCAAAATACAAAAAAATGGCAATTAATGGCGAAATAACCGCCAAGTTAAAAGACATTCCGCTCCCAATCTATTAATGCGGGCAAACTAGAATCTAAAGTTTCAATTTAGTACCTTTACGGCTATGGAATTTTCGTCTAAACTTTTAGAAAAAGCCGTCAATGAGATGGCGCAATTACCTGGAATCGGAAAGCGAACGGCTTTGCGTTTGGTTTTGCATTTATTAAAACAACCCAAAGAGCAAACGTTTTTTTTGGCGGATGCGTTGATGACGATGCGGGAAGAGGTTAGGTTTTGTTCGAGTTGCCATAATATTTCTGATGTTGAAATTTGTGAAATTTGCTCCAATTCGAATCGGAACCATCACATTATTTGCGTGGTGGAAGATATTCGCGACGTGATGGCGATTGAAAATACCAGACAATTTAAAGGGATTTACCATGTTTTGGGTGGTAAAATTTCACCTATTGATGGGGTTGGACCAAGTCAGTTAAATATTACTTCTTTAGTGGAGAAAGTAAAATTGGGAGCGGTGCAAGAATTAATATTTGCCTTGAGCTCTACCATGGAAGGCGATACAACCAATTTTTTTATTTACAAACAAATCAAAGAGTATGAGATCATTACTTCAACAATTGCCCGTGGAATAGCCGTTGGAGACGAATTAGAATATGCTGACGAAGTGACTTTAGGGCGCAGTATTTTGCAAAGAATTCCCTTTGAAAACTCCTTTAAAAACAATTAGGCAATTTAACGGCGTTCTTTTTTGTATTTATAAATGAAAAACTATCTTTGTTTGCTAAATTTTTAGAACATAATGAATAAAATAATACTGTTTTTACTCGTAAGCGTCGGCCTTCTTTTTACAGCTTGCGTACCCACTAAAGACTTGATATACCTGCAAAACAAAAACAATTCGGGGGCAAATCCCGTTATAAATCCGATAGTTTCTAAACCGTATCGTTTGCAAACGAATGATGTGATTAGCATTACGATTAAGGCCAATGATCCTAAACTTGTAGAGATTTTTTCGGTATCTAACCAAAATATGACGCAAAAAAGCGAAGTAGGACTTTATTTTGATGGCTATACGGTTGACGATCATGGCAATATTAGAATGCCGGTGTTGGGAGAATTGAATGTTGTAGGTTTCACTTTAGACGAGGTTCGTGTTAAAATGGAGAAAAAATTATTGGACGACTATTTTAATAAAGAAGCCAACATTTTTGTAACAGTAAAACTAGCTGGTTTGCGGTATACGATCAACGGTGAGATTGCTTCGCCAGGAACAAAAGTCCTCTTTCAAGATCGCTTAAACATCATGGAAGCAATTGCCAATTCAGGGGATATCACCATTACTGGAGATCGCAAGAATGTGACTATTATTCGAAAAACCCCTACAGGAACTGAAATGCATGATGTTGATTTAACCGATGTTAAGGCCATGCAGTCACCCTATTATTATATCCAATCGAACGATTACATCTATATCAAACCCTTGAAACAAAAAACTTGGGGAACTGGAAAAACAGGTATCGAGTCGTTGACAACAATAGCTTCCATTTTGACTTTAGTGACGACTACTTTATTACTTCTAAGAAATTAAATTTAAAGCATGATTGATTCTAAAGATTTTTCGTTTTTTGAAAGCCAAAACAACTTTGATTTTAAAGGGTTTTTGATAAAAATAACTAGTTATTGGAAGTGGTTTGCTTTGAGTTTGCTAATTACGATTGTCATTGCACACGAAGTAAATGTTCGTAAAGAAAAGGTGTATGAGATGGAAACTTCAATAGCCATCAAAGAAGAAAACAATCCCTTTTTTACCTCTAATACGAGTTTGGTATTCAATTGGGGCGGTACTTCGGATCAAGTACAAAACATCTCCAATACGTTGCGTTCTCGATCTCATAATGAATTGGTAGTTGAAAAGCTCCAGTTTTATGTGGATTATTTACAAAAAGGGAAGTACAATTTTAAAGATGTTTACGGCACAGTTCCTTTTGAAATTTCTATTGACAAAAATAAAGGACAGCTTTTTAACACTTTGATTAATGTCAAGTTTATTTCTGAAAGCGTTTATGAAATTAAAATAAATTTTGATGCTAAAAGCGTTCCATTGCTTCGCTATAGTGATAACAACATGAGTCAAACTTCGGTAGTTCCGGGAGAGTTCATCAAAAGATACCATGTGGGACAACCTGTTTCGCTTCCTTTCTTGAACATTCTTTTGAATATTACTGATAATCCAGGGTTTTATAAAGGAAACGACTATTATTTCCGATTCAATAATTTTGATGATGTAGTAGCGCGATACCAAGGAGTTGCTGTAGCGATTGATACGAAAGCGCCTTCTATTTTGAAGTTGTCTCTTCAAGGAACCAACAAAGAGCGAATGGTAGATTACCTCAATGCTACTGTAAAAATGTTGATTAAAGAACAATTGGATAGAAAGAATCAATTTGCTACCAATACGATTGAGTTTATCGATAGTACCCTAATTTCAATGGGAAAGCAATTGAAAGAAACGGGTGACGAACTAAAGGCCTTCAACAGTAACAACAACATCGTCGATATTGAAGGAAGTGGCACTGCTATCTCAAGTCAACTCTTGACATATGATGTTAAAAAAGATGAAATCACTAGAAAAATTGCGTATTACAATACCTTAAAATCGTATTTAAGAAGCAGTACGGATTATTCTAAATTGCCAGCACCAACCGTAGCTGGAATTGAAGATCCGAATATTGTTACCAATATCTCCAAGTTGATTAGCCTCTCCACACAGCGATCGGAACTGGCTTATTCTGTTAAAAGTGATCGCATTTTTAGAGATTTCGACAGTCAAATGGAAGCGGTTAAGAATGTCTTGTTAGAAAATATCAACTCGGCGAGCAGTTCGTTAAAGTACGATTTGGCCTTAGCACTAAACAAGATTAGCAGTATCGAAGGCGATATTAAAAAATTGCCAGAAGACAAGCAAGAGTATTTAAAAATCCTTCGTAAATATGACTTGAGCGACAATATTTACAATACGTTTTTACAGAAGCGCAGCGAAGCTGAAATTGTAAAAGCGGCTAACTTATCCGACATTCATTTTATAGACCCGGCTAAAGATACCGGCGGTGGATTAATCGGACCGAATACGAGTGTGAATTATATATTGGCCGTTTTCTTAGGATTTATAATTCCGTTATTGATTATATTTGTTATCTTTTTCTTAGAGAATTCTATTTTAAATACCGAAGACATTAGCAGATTAACTTCAATTCCGCTAATTGGTGTAGTTGGAGTCAAGCATACTGCCTCGAATTTGTCAGTTTTTGAAAAACCAAAATCTGCCTTATCCGAATCTTTTAGAGCCATTCGTTCTTCACTTCAATTTTTATACAAAAAACAAGAGTTAA
>CALPUN020000125.1 GCA_943326765.2 Bifidobacterium breve
AAAGTTGGTGTCCCCGAAATGACTCCAGTAGCAGCATTTAAAACCAGTCCGTTTGGCAAAGTAGGCGTTATGCTATAGCTTAATACGGTGCCTCCAGAAACGGTCGGATTCAAATTGGAAATAGCTGTGTTTTGAGTAAATACGTTGGGGGAAGGATAACTCAAATTACTTGGAGCAGGACTGTTTACAGCAATGGAAATACCGAAAGTCAAACTGCCAGAAGCATAGGTCGCAGTAACGGTATATGTTGAAGCAGCCACAACAGCAGTAGGCGTTCCTGAAATTACTCCCGTAGTGGCATTTAAAAGCAATCCAGCGGGTAAACTAGGCGAAACACTGTAATTTGTTATTGTTTCGGTAACGGTAGGAGTTAAATTAGTAATAACAGTTCCTGCAGAATAAACGTTTGGCGAAGGATAAGACAAAGGCAGTTTTATACCGTCAACAGCAATATTATTGAAAGTTACTCTGGCACCTAAATCGGCAGTCATATTAGATCCAGTAAATCGCAAGCGGATTTTGAAATTGGGATTGTTATCTACGGCAGCTATTGAAGAAAAATCGGGAAGAAACAATTGATAAGCGCTTGTTAAAGGCAATGATGTCGTGGTTAATCCGGCTGTTGTCCATACTGGAGTTCCGGCATTAGTGGCGTAGTCAATAGCAATTCCGCTGGCAGCACCTTCGTCGACAGCAGCAAAGGAGAATTTAATTTTTTTATAGCCAGCCGTTGAAAAATTGAAAACCATGGTGTTTTCCAGTCCACCACTTTGGAAAGGTTGTTTAATTTGAAGCCCTTTCATATCGCTAGACGCATAAGTGAGGTTGCTATTAACGGCTTGTCGGTAATTAATTGTGGTTGGATTGTTTCGTCTTTCCATGGAGGCTTTTCCGTAATTTGGATTTCCAGAAACATAGGGATATCCTGCAAGACACGATTGGTATTGGAGTACTCCATTTGCTGCCAATTCGTAAGTAGAATTCAACGAAGTCAGTTGCGCTCCGTTTACAATGGAACCGTTCATCATCCAAAAATAGATAGGTACCAAAACCTCGGTGGTGGTATCGGCTACAAAAACTGCCGTAATAGAAAAATTAGCGGAAGGCGTAATGGTTATTTCGTCTTCGGTGCTTGAAGAAGCGCCTGTCCAATGGCTAAAAACATAGCCTGGTTTAGCAATGGCTTTTAGTTTTACCGGAATGTTTTTGAAATAGATTCCAGTCCAAGGATATGGATTTCCAGTAATTCCGGGAGTTCCATCTAGAATGTTAATGGTGTTCATTTTGATATACCCTTGAATCCCATTCGAAACATTTAAAGTAGCGTTGATGTTGGCTGAAATAGAAAAAACAGAACGAATATGATTTCTCTGCAAATCGGGTCTTTCGTCAGCAAAAGATTTTTCATATTCGATATCATAATCGTAATCACTAAGTAAAGCCGGATTTTTCCATCGTGTGATTTGATTTGGGATTTCCGAATAAATGACTGCTTTTAATGCGTCAATTCTAGATTTTATTCGAGTAGATAAGAACGAAGTGTTTAGCAAATCCGCAAACCGATTGATAAAGTCATTTTTATAAGAAGTATTCGCCAATAACTTCCGAAGAATTAAAGTGGAATAAGCAGGATTCAACGAATTGGTGTTGGCGGAAGTAGCGGTTGCTAAGGTATTCGAATTGTAATCTCCAGACACAAAAGAAAAGGTATTGTCCATGTCATGGTACAACCAACGCCATCTTCCATCCAAACCATAGGGGGCAGAAGGATTGTAGGCCGCGATTTTATTTCTCCAACAGAACAAGTTGTTGTTGGGCCAATCTTCATTTTGAAAGAAGATATTGGAAATGTAATAATCGGTAAAACTATCCGGATCGAGTTGGGTTTTGATGTAATTGTAATTTGACGGAACAGCCATTGAATTGGAGTTCAAATAGCTAACCATGGCATTATAATTCGTCGCATCGCCTTCGGACGGAACGGCATCATTGGTTAAGAAATCGGTCGCCGTCGCATTATATACTCGTTTAAAATAATTATCATCATAGCGTTCCCGGAGGTTTAAGATTCCCCAATATTCTCCGTTCACAAATACTACAGAAGGCTGGTAGGCTTCTTTCTCCGGATTCAACTCTTTGCAAAGATCTTGGTTTAAGGCATCTCGAAACATCGTGCTCTTAAAGTCGCCACCCGAATTCGACAGCGTCAATCTTTCGTAGTTGGTGTAGGGTAAATTAGAGAAAAATTTATAACTCAAATCATTGTCTCCGTAATCGGATCGGGCGTAAACCGTCAATGATTTACTTTCGAATCTACGAGAAACACCGCCACGAATTGCTAGACCAACATCCTGATTGATGACTTCTACGCCGTTTACAAAATAACTAATGTTGCCTTTTCGCTCGGCGTTGGTTTCGCGATAGTAATTTCCTGCCTGACTACCGCTTGCAGAACCATTAGGGTTGGCGGCTCTCCAAGTGTCGAAGTCTTTTCCTGCCACATAAATCCCGTTATTATACTCGAAAAAGCGATCTTCATTTAGGTTTATGGAAACTACAGGCAACGAAAATTTAGCACTTCCTAAAGGGGTAATAAAGTAATTTTTAGTGACCACTCGGCTGGATAAATAACCAGGTTTAATGACTTTAACTCGAACAGTTGTTCCTTTAAAAACCGGGTTAGCCGGAAGGTAAGCTGGGTTGTAACTGTAGGTTGACGAAATAGCCGAAACATCATTTGGTTGCGAGGATCGGTCTACAATAGTTAATGGCGCCGTGTATTGATTCGTTTGGTAGCTCTTGGTTAAAAGCGATCCGGCGGTTTGTTCAGGGAATTCTGTGTATTTGTTTTTATACGAATAGGTTGTTCCGCTTAAATTATTTTCATCGGGCTCAGAGCCATCAAGGGTGTATAGAATTGTAGTGCTAGCATCTGTCGAAGAAATAGTTAAACCGAAACTAGTTGTATAAAAACCACTATTTTGAGAAAAAACAGGTGGACTAAGATTGCCAGCGTAACCGGAAGTTGAATTTACGGCATTAGGCGTTGGTGTTCCAAAGTAAACAAAAGGACCCGTACCGTTTGGATAGCGACCGTAAGAAACATCTGCTTGTAAATTGGCAGGAGGGACAGAGTCAATGGTAACGAGGCTTGTATTGGTTAAATATAACGTTTCGCCGCTAGAGCTTATTTTAAAATTAGTATGTAAAGGATTTCCAGCAACAGAACGATTTTTGTCGGAAGCCCAGATTAATAAGTATTGCCCCGGAGCGATGGAAACGTTTGGGAACGTCCATTTAAACAATAAAGTCCCATCGTCGCTTAACCCGTATCCCAATAGATTTACCGATGTGAGTCCTTTATTGTAGAGTTCAATCCAATCTTCCCTACTACCGTCTTCATCTTGAACCGAAGAAGTGTTAGAAGAAAGAACTTCATTAATAACAATATTTTGTGCAACACTTTTTTGAGAAAAGGCAAATAATAAAAAGGCGAGTATCCCAAAAGCACAATTTTTCATAAGTAAACGAAGTTATCTTATAAAGTTAGGGATTCAAAAAGCTCGGGTTGTTTTTTATCGCCACAAAACACAAATTCTCGACGAAAGGTGTTTTTTGTTTTTTTTAATAAAAAATGGAGCTAATACATTGTAATAGCTCCATTTTAGTTTTTGTAAGAGTACTTCTAATCCTTTATTTCTTGATGATTTTTTTGGTTTCTATTTTGCCCTCAGAAAGCAATTGCATTACATAAATACCTTGTGGTAAATCAGAAAGTTTGGCTTGGGCATTTTCTAATTCCCCATTTTTGATCCATTTCCCATCGATAGTAAATACTTTATAAGATACTTTTTGAGTTTCATTAACTCCAATAATATTCACAACATCCACAAAAGGATTTGGGAAAACAGAGAATTTAACGGCATTATTGGAAACGGTTGCTAGAGGCAATTGAATACCTTTTAAAGCAATATTGTTAAAAGTAATTCTGGCTCCAGCATCAGCAGTCATATTGGTTCCCGAAAAGCGCAAACGAATTTTGAAATCGGGATTGTTATTGGCGGAAAGAATTGTTGCTAAATCTACTTCAAACAATTGAAAAGCGGCCGTTAAAGGCAATGAGCTACTAGCCAATCCAGTTGTAATCCAACTTGGCGTTCCAGAGTTTACAGAATAATCGACAACAATAGCAGTTGCATTAGTCAATTCATTGATAGCTGCAAAAGAAAACTTGATGTCTTTGTGTCCAGAAGTGGGTAAATTAAAAACTAATGTGTTTTCAAGGCTTCCGTTTTGGAAAGGCTCTTTAATTTGCAATCCTTTCATGTCATTGACACTAAAAGGCAGATTGTTATTGGCCTCTGGTATATAATTAATATCGGTTGGACTGTTACGTCTTTCCATTGACGCTTTTCTCCAATTGGGATTAACCGAAGTGAATGGATAACCAACCAAACAAGATTGAAATTGAATTAAACCTGTAGCACTTCCTAAATTGTAAGTGGTGCTTAAAGTTTCTAACGGCGTATTGTTTGCAATGGCAGCCGACATTAACCAGAAGAATACTGGATGACTGGTTGGAATCACTTCTGGAGTAAATACAGCAGTTACACTAAAATCAGTAGCAGAATTGATCGTGATTTCGGCATTAGTGCTTGAAGAAGCTCCGGTCCAATGACTAAACGTATACCCAGGAAGCGCAATGGCTTTAAGGGTTACAGGAATGTTTGAAAAATAGACCCCTGTCCAAGGATAAGGATTTCCAGTGATGGAAGGCGTTCCGTCTTTAATATCAATCGTATTCATTTTAATGTATCCATTGGTGAAATCAGAAACATTCAAAGTGGCGTTGATATTAGCTGCAATTCCAAATTTTTCGCGAAGATGATTTCTTTGAAACGCGGGTCTTTGGTTGGCAAAATTGGTTTGATTGTTTAAGAAATAATTCCAATCCCCATTATTTTCCGGGGCTTTCCATCTAGCAAATTGTTCCGGGGCTTCTGGATTAAGAACCGATTTCATTTGAGCCATAGTTCCTAAAACATTTGAAGTAGAGAACGAAGTGTTGATTAAATCTGCAAAGCGATTGATAAATTCCAAACGGAAAGAATCATTTTCTAATAGTTTTCGTAAAATTAAAGTGGAGAAAGGAGCATTGGGCCAATCAGGTCCGTTTGGATCGGTTGCCGCCGCTAAGCTATTTAAATTGATGTCGCTGTTGGATATGGCAAAAGTATCGTCCATATCGTGGGCCAACCATCTCCATCTTCCGTCTTGACCTTCGGGTGCGTTGGGGATATAGCCAGCAGTTCTTTTTCTCCAATAGTGGATGTTATTAACAGGCCAATCGGCATTTTCCAAGAAGATGTTGGTGATATAATAATCTTTGAAATTTTCTTTATCCATTCGAGTTTGAATGTAATCGTAATTTGCTTGAACCGCTAAAGAATTGTTTGAAATGTAATTGAACATATTATGGTAATCAACAAAATCACCACTATCAATTACGGTTTCGTTTTCTAAATGATCCAATTCATTGGCGTTAATATTGTAAACTCTTTTAAAATAATCAGAATCTACTTTATCCCGAACACTCATGATTCCCCAATATTCTCCATTGATGAAAGTAATGGTCGGTTGGTATCCTTTGGTTAAAACGTTTAAAGGACGCATTAAGCGTTGGCAAAAAGCATCTCTAAAAAGGGTTTGATTGTAATCGTTTCCTGAATTGTGCAGCACGATTCCGGCAAAACTATCGTAGGTTTTGTCGTTAAAGAACTTGTAGGTAATGGCGTTATTTCCATAATCGGATCTTGCAAAAATCCCAAACGATCGGTTTTGAGCCACACGAGAAGAACCGCCGTGAATTCGGATTCCGGCATCTTGGTTTACTACTTCGGTACCGTTTACAAAATAAGAAAAATTGATGGGTTGTTCTCCGGCGATACCGCTTCTGAAAAAATTAGCAACGTTTCCAATGGTTGGAGTTTCTAGGGTTGGATTAGCAATTCTCCAATTATCGAAGTCAACACCAGCCACATTAATCCCTTGATTGTAATCGAAAAGTTTGTTTTCATCTACGCTAATAGAAATGACCGGCAGTGAAAATCTAGAAGCACCAAGAGGTGAAATATAATAAGATTTAGTGACTGTTTTGCTTTCTAAAGCTCCGGGTTTTATCAATTTAGCTCTCACCACAGTTCCTTTAAAAACAGTGGTTGTTGGCATCCACCAAGGATCAAAATCAGTAGTAGTTGATATGGCGGCCAATTTATTAGGCTGCAATGTGCGATCTACAATTGTAATAGGAGTGCTGTATGGCAAGGTTCTAAAACTTTGATTTAAAAGCGGCCCTGTAGCTTGTCCAGGTAAAAAAGGATATTGGTTTTTATAGCTATAGGTAGTACCCCCTAGATTAGAAGCTTTTGGTTCCGATCCGTCAAGAGTATATAAAATCGTTGCTCCAGGAACAGTTGTCGAAAGAGTTAAATTGAAGCTATTGGTAGAAAAACCAGATTCTTGAGAAAATGTTGGGGTGCTTAACGTTTCGTTATAGCCAACAGTAGCATTTACAGCCGCTGGGGTAACATCGGCAAAGAAAACAAACGGCCCAGTCCCGTTAGGCAATCGACCATAAGAAACATTTGGCAACAGCACAGTTGCCGGAACAGAATCTACAGTTGTGCCCGTTGTATTGGTTAAAGTTACAACATCTCCTGCGGAACTTAATTTGAAATTAGTATGCAAAGGACCAGCAGGATTGATTCTGTTTTTATCGGAACACCAGATTAACAGATATTGACCAGGCACCAAAG
>CALPUN020000126.1 GCA_943326765.2 Bifidobacterium breve
ATATTTTTGCAACCAAGCCATTTTCAAACTTCTAATGGGTTGGTAGGTAACAATCGCCCCCGAAACATATTTGGGAGAATATGCAATCTGTTGCCCGTTGAAATCAATCCATTTTTGAAAAAAAGAAGGTTCTTTATGTAAGAATGAATTTTCGTTAGTATTTATAATGTTCAAACTTGCCGTCACGTTTCCTTGCAGACTTATCTTTTTGGAAAGTGCGCACGCCGCTTCGATTTCAAGTCCCAATCGGTAACTTTTGTCGGTATTCGCTCTGATCGGATTTCCAACTTCGTCTAACGCCCCGGTTAGAATTAATTGATCTTTGTATTCCATGTAATAGGTGTTGGCATTCCATTGGAACTTGCTTGATTCATGTCGCCATCCGAGTTCAAAATCGTTTAATTTTTCAGGTTTTGGATTCCCGTTCTCGTAGTCGGTTCGGTTGGGTTCGCGATTGGCTTTGGCATAAGAAAAATAGAGGTTATTCTTGGGGTTGAGTCGGTAATTTAATCCTGCTTTGGGGTTTAAAAACTTAAAGACATCGTTTACAAAAACGGGTTGTACGCCATTGGCTTTATAGCTTACTCTGCGGTATTGCAAATCGCCATACAAACTTAATTTTGAGGTAATTTGATAATTGGCTTTCAAGAAAACCGTTCCGTCAATTTTAATAGATTTATCATCATAATAGCGATCTCCCAATTCGCTTTGCGAGGCATATCGTGCCCAAATTATTTTTCCAAAATGATCTCCGTTGTACTTATTCCAAGAACCACCCAAAATAACATCTAGATTTTGTTTTTTGTAATTCAATGAAAAGGTCGTTCCATAGAAATCGTTATCCAACCATTTTTGACGCACTAAATCGGTAGTAGTAATCGACGCTAAGGGCAATAATCCATACCCCAAAAAATCTTGGTCTTCCGCGTATTCTTCATAAAATCCTTTTCCTTTGGTGTAATGCACCGCTAAATTGGCATTCCAATTGGCGGCTATTTTTTCATTCCAATGCAATTGAAAATGATCTTGTTGGTAATTGTCGGTTTGGTTGTCGTAGAAACGGGTATTCCCCAACTCATCGGTGAATATTCCGGCATAGTTGTAGGTTCTATCGTGTTGTAGTTTATCCGAATCAACGCCATACCACGCTTGGTACGTTTTCTCTTTTCCTCCAAAAGCCAAAGCCTTAATGAGCGTTGTTTTCCCAACATAAGTTCCTTGTAAAAAATAAGATTTCATTTCCGAAGTAGCGCGATCAACATAGCCATGTGAATTAATATTCGACAAACGACCGGCCAATTCAAACCCCTGGTTTAGCATACCGGTGCTAAATTTTACGGTGTGTTTTCTCGAATGGAAACTTCCGAAAGAGTTCGAAATTTCACCTGAGCTTTCTTTTGAAAATGAATCGGTGAGTAAATTCAAACTGGCTCCGAACGCTCCGGCTCCATTGGTTGACGTTCCAACACCGCGCTGCAATTGCAAACTTTCTACTGACGAAGCGAAGTCGGGTAAGTCAACGAAATAAGTGCCGCTGCTTTCGCTGTCGTTGTATGGAATTCCGTTAATAGTAACGTTGACACGAGTTGCATCAGTCCCTCGAACACGAATTCCGGTATACCCCATGCCATTTCCAGCATCGGAAGTTGTCACCACCGAAGGCATGAAATTCATTAAAATGGGGATGTCTTGTCCTAAATTGCGACTTTGAATGGCCTCTTTGTCTAAATTACTAAAGCTAACGGGCGTTTTCGAATTAACCCGGACCGAGGACACTAAAACCTCATCGAGTTTGTTCACGTTAATAGAATCTTTTACTTTGGTTTGTGCCGATGCACCACTTGCGAGTATGATTGTGGTGAAGGTGAGCATTTTTAGAGCTCGGATGTTTGCAAAAAAATGGTGCTTTTGAAATGGTGTATTCATTCGTAAAAAAAAATTACGAATAAAAGGGGGAATTATTCTTTGTTAAATTAATATTGATGTTCCTATGACAAAGCGAAGCGTGCACTTTAAGTTTGTCATTTTTTCCCTTAACAGCATTACCTGTTCAGGTTCGTTGGGTATAATCTCAGCTCGTTATTTAGAGCACCCCTTTGAGACGGGACAAAGCTATAAAAGATTCTAGAAATTACAAGAATTAAAAACTTTTATTTTGCCCTCATGCTTTAATCTATTCGAGGTTTCTTTCTTAAATGCTTTATTTCGGAAAGGTTTTTTTTATCCTTGATTCGCTTTCTGATGACCGATTTGGGAACGTTAGTAGCTTTTCGCAGTTTGGGAATCACTAACGCAGAAGTTACTAGTTGTAAAAATCGTTTGGTGACAATTTCTTTATTTTTAAGTTGGCTGCGGTCTTCGTCGCAGTTTAAAATTAAAACTCCTTGTGACGTTAATCTCGATGCCCATTTGACTTCTAAAATGGCTATTTCTTGTTCTGATAGTACTTTCGAATGTTTTACATCAAAGTTCAAAACAACTTTCGAAGCCACTTTGTTTACATTTTGTCCTCCAGCACCAGAGCTGCGAACCGCTTTGAATTGCAGTTCCGATACCAATTTTTCTTTTTCCACAATTATTGAGGTTGATGTGCCGGTTTTAGCAAATCATTAACCGTTTTCACTGGATTAAAAGTAATCAAAGGCACTTCCACAAAAATAGAAATCCATTTGGCCATCGCGCCGTTCCACAATCCGGGCAATTCGTAAGCTTTCAGCTCTTTTCCATTTTTGTTTTTGTAGACAATGAATCCGGTATTGTGATCAATAAACTGATTCAAATCGAATTTATTTCCTTGAAAATCTTTAATGGCACACACTAAATCAACCGGATTAAAATGAGTGGCATTCTCTAGTATTTGCGCTTGATTGGGATCGTTCAATTCAATTTGAGACGTTTCGATAATTTGCAACGAAACAGCGCCTTTCCTGTCGCGCACCCAATACGGACCGCCTCCGGGTTCTCCTTCGTTCTTAACCATTCCGCATACTCGCATGGGCCGGTTTAAAATCGTTTGAATGTAATTGATTTTATTCTCCAAAGTATATTTAGCAAAATCATCAATAATCACGGTATTCAATTCCTTTTCAATAAATGCAATTGCTGGCTCGATTTGTTCCTCAGTAATTCTGTGATTTAATATTTGATTTAATATTTGAAATACTTTTTCTTGCAATTCTATCAGTACTCCCGCCAAAGCTTTTTTATACATCGCAATGCTTTCAATATGATTTTGAATTACGTTGTCGATGTTCTTTATAAAGATAATATCGGCATCAATTTGATTCAAATTATCAATTAAAGCGCCGTGGCCAGCAGGTCGGAAAACCAATTTTCCGGAATCATTCCGAAAAGGCTCATTATCTAAACTCACTGCAATGGTATCGGTAGTACTATTCTGAAAAGTAAAATCGATATGAATCTTGGTATTGGTAAGACGCTCCACTTTATTGATTTCTGCTTCAATTATATTTTCAAATTGCGCTTGGTGAATGTCGGATATCGTGAAATGCAAATGCGCCTTGTTGTTAGCACTAGCATAAAAAGCACTTTCATTCAAATGTTCTTCGATCGGTGTCGCCGTGTGGGTGATGTATTTATGAAACGGTAAAATGGCTTTGGGTTTATTGCTGAAATTAAAATAATCCTTATCCAATAGCAACTTAATAAAATAGTAGATTTTTTTATCTCGCTCCCATGTGCTAAAATCTGGGTGCATTTCTTTTAAAATGGCATCAATCGTTTCAAAAAAAGGAAACTTCTCAATACCCGCTAAAAAAACCATCAAATTTGTCGAGTTCTTTTTGTTGATGTATCCATTTATGGATTCATTTTCTAAATCGAATTCATTCAAAAATTCATTCAAAAACTTAAACATTCTACTAGCGGCTCCTGATGCTGGCACAAACTTTATCAGTTTTAAAGCCTCTTTTTTGGTGTCGAATGCTTTAGAAAAAGCCGTAAATTGATCTTCCGTAAACTTTAAAATGCCGTCGTTTTTTGTAGCCGGTTTTACTAGGTGGACTTTGGAAATTCCGTTTTTGAAAATTTCCAAATGCTTTTTTATGGTTTGAAGTGGGATTCCTTTCTGATAAATTTGAACAAAATCATGAGATGAAAACCCCATTTCTTTAGCGGTTTGAAGGTCTTCTATAATTTTAATCGCTTTTTCAAATCTTGTGGTAGAATCGCCTGAAAGTATAATAAATGGTTTTTCATACTCCACCAAAGCTTTTTGAAACGTAGTGAAAACTTCGGATCTATTTTCTGGGCTATCCCGAAGCGTATCTTTTTCCCAAGGGACATCTACATCGGTTAAAAAAAACAGATCATATTTGTGTTTGCGAGCTGCTTTTTCCAATGCCGGGTCACAAAAATTATAATAAATTTCTGAAAATACTTTGGTTACTAGCAAACAGGTATCGCAAAACAGAAATTGATTCGCCGTAAGTAAAGCCTCATTTTCCATTTTGGTTTGCCCAATGGCTATCGGAAGTAAATCTTCTGGTTCACAAATTTGCCCCTTTTGGTCCAGTTTTTCTTGCAAATAGTCTCTTGCAAATTCTGGTGCCCAAACGGTTTTAAAATGTTCGGCGAGTTGCTTTGATAAGGTTGTTTTCCCTGTAGACTCTGGTCCAAACAAAGCAATTTTTACTATTATAGAGTGTTGTTGTTTAAGATTTTCTTCCATTCTAAATAAGCTGAAATAGCTAAAATTGTAAAAATTAAATATTGTAACGATAGCATTCCCAGGCCGCGATAGGCATATAATGGCACGACAATGATGTCGCCAATAATCCACAGCGTCCAATTTTCAATTTTTTTTAGGGCCATGTACCACATTCCTGTGAAAAAAATTCCAGAGGCTAAAATATCAATATAGTTGTCTTTTTTGATTTCGTAATGAGTCAACTTATAGACGGCGAAAACTACAAAAATTGTGATGAAAAACAATACTATTCCAATTATTTTTTCCTTAAAATCAGTTCGGGAAATGGCAGTTATTTCAGCGTTTTGGTTTTTTTTAGACCATTGATACCATCCATAAAGACTCATAATTGAAAAATAGCCGTTTAAAATCATATCGCCTAAATATCCCGCCAGGTATAGTAAATAAGTCGTAATAATGGTTGCAATCAAACCTGTTGGGTAGACGAGTATGTTCACTTTTTTGGCCAGCCAAACACTCCAAATTCCAAATAAAAAAGCTGAAAATTCTAATAGAATCTGAGTTGCGGATGTGTTTTTGTATGCATTTAAAAAAAAATCTATCATTTTGAATTTTCGATTGGTGAACTGCGATTTACGCTAGCCGCCTATTTTTTGATTGAAAAAATTAGAGTCGTTTTCAAAAGCAGTTCCGATAACGACCAAATCAGCCCCTGAATCGTAGGCCGTATTAATTTCTGAAATGCTTTTTATTCCTCCACCAACGAGCACCGGAATGGAAATGTTTTGAGAAACTAAAGTTATTATATCTTTTGGAACGGCCTTTTGAGCACCACTTCCCGCCTCCAAATATAAGAGTTTATTGCCAAGCATTTCGCCCGCTTGAGCAGTATGCAGTATTCGTATTGGATTGTTAATTTCCAAAGGCTGGGTTTTACTTACTCGAGCCACCGCAGTTTCATGACCGCTCTCGATAAGAAGATACCCTGTCGAAATTACTTCTAACTGGGTTTTTCTTAAAATAGGCACCGCATTAACTTGGTGCTCGATCAAATAATCCGGGTTTCTTCCGGAGAGCAACGACAAGAACAAAATGCCGTCAGCCTCTTTAGAAATTTGAGAGGGATTTCCAGGAAAAAGAAGTACTGGCAAGGACGAATTGGCTTTCACTATTTGAATTAACTCATCTAAAATTAAGTTTTCAACGGTACTGCCTCCCACGAAAATATGTGTCGCCGGAGATTGGTTTATTTTTAAAACTACGTTCTTTAATGTGTTTAAATCTACTTTATCTGGATCTAAAAGTACCGCCAATAACTTTTGATTGTCTCTTTTCGATTGTAGAATACTATTGTATAGGTGTGCCATTTTAGCGATGCATTATTTGGGGAGATTACTTTCGAAAGCATAAACTAGACTGAAATTTTCTAGTTCTTCAAAATATATTTCATAAAGCGTTTGAAGATTTCCAAAATGCAAAATCGCTTTCGTTCTAGACTCTTTGATTTCAAATGATTTCACTTCAATATGGTCTTTAAAACTAATCCCCGGTTCATTTCTAATTTTGAAAATTGCTTCTTTTGCACCCCAAATAACGGTTAATTTCTGAATATAGTCTTGTAAAAATTCCTGTTTCAAAAAAGAAAATTCGGCAGCAACAAATTTGTGGGCTATGGTAACAATTTTTTCCCTTTGAAGTTCTAAGTCGATTCCAATATTTTGATTGCTAATGACAATTGTAGAAAATTCATGCGAATGTGATATCGAAATATGCTTCCCATCCTTCAAATGAGGTTTGCCAAACTCGTCGTAATACAAATCAAAATCCGTGTATCCTTTTTGAGTAAGCAACATGCGGACACTTAAAAAAGCTCTTCGGTGCAGCTCCGACTTCATCCCATTGAACCGCAAGACATTGCTTTCATTGAGTGCTACTTGTGGTAACAATTCCTCCAATGATTCGGTAATTTTCCATACCAAAATTTGAGTAGCGGCGCTTGGCGTGATGATTTTGTAAAGAGGCATTTCGAGTTCTTGATTTTTTGCTTGGATTCTCTCACTTGACTTTCACTTTCAGAGGTGTTCCGTGAACACTTCTTTTTTG
>CALPUN020000127.1 GCA_943326765.2 Bifidobacterium breve
GTATACTGCAACAGGTCCTCTGGTAGGAACTGGAACAACATTAGCAACTACTGCAAATGACAATTGCTCCGGTGCCATAGCGCTAACCGTAAATCTAACTTTAACATGCACTTCTACTACAACTGGGACTTCCGCAAACGCAACACAATCACAAACATCATGTGCTGGAACTGCAGATGACGATGTGTGGTATACCTTTGTCGCAACGACAACTTCTCATATTGTTACAGTTACTCCCAATACCCTCTCCGATGCGGTTTTACAAGTCTTCAGTGGTAGTTGTGGAGGTACGCTAACTAGTTTAGCTTGCGTTGACAATACTTCCGGATCAAGTATAGAAACCACTACATTATCAGGACTCACTGCAGGAACCACCTACTTCGTGAGGGTTTACAGTTATTCTAGCGGTGTGAGTCAAGGAACCTTTTCCTTGTGCGTGACTACTCAGCCAACTTGTACTGCGCCAAGCCAAGCTACCTCATTTATATTAGGAACACCAACTTCTTCAACACTCCCAGCCAGTTTTTCAGGCACCGCCAATGGCTATTTAATAGTAAGTTCCTTAACAAGCACCCCCCCTTCAAATCCCGTGAACGGAACCCTCTATAACGCAACAAACGTCACCAATCTAGGGGCTGCTTTTTCTTTTGTTCAAAACGGGACTTCAACTAGCATTACAACAAGTGGTTTGGCGGGAAACACCAAATACTACTATTTTATTTTTGCTTATAATACGACTTCTTGTTCAGGTGGCCCTATATACAATGCTTCGCCTTTGTTAGGTAACGGTACTACTTGTGCAGCTGTGCCCAATACAGTATCCAATTCCGGAAACACCACCTCTGGATTTACGCTAAATTGGACGGCCCCATCAGGCGGAACCCAATCTCCAATAAACTATACCATTCAAGTGACAACAGATGCAGGATATACAGCTAATATTCCGGGTTCACCGCTAACACTAGCTGCTCCAATAACCTCCCAAAGTTTTTCGGGTTTAACCGCAAACACAACGTACTATTACCGAATTTTAGCAAGCAACGGCTGTAATAGTGACTACGTAACCGGAATCACTTATACGGGATATTGTAGCTCAACATCAACATCTTCCACCTATTATATTTCTAGTTTTTCAACAACTGGTGGTACGGCAAACATTACCAATAATGCTTCGGGCTATTCTGCAACAGGTTACGGAAATTTTACTGGGCAAGCAGTAAGTCAAATCAATTATGGTAGCGTGAATTTCTCGGTTAATTTATACGATGGGTTCTACACCTATGGTTTCAACATTTGGGTAGATTGGAACGACGATATGGATTTTAGTGATACCGGCGAATTAGTGTATGCCAGCGGAACCTATGTTTCTTCTGCAACAGGATCTATAACAGTTCCCGGCACTGCAAGTGTAGGAAACCACCGAATGAGAATTAGAGCCAACTATTTCTCTACCAATCCCGATACTTGCGGTTCTATTTCCAGTGGCGAAACCGAAGACTATACGTTTACGGTACTGCCTCCACTACCGTGCTCCGGAAACCCGGCGAACATCGCCGTAATTGTTACTTCTCAATCGGCAGCAACCGTTAATTGGACGGCGCCTTCCCCTGCACCCGCAAATGGCTATCAATATTATGTTTCCCTATCCAATGTTACTCCAAGCGCAACAGACGTCCCTTCTGGGAGTATAGGTGCGGGTATAACTACTGTAAGTCTAACTGGATTATTGCCGGGTAGCTCCTACTCTATTTGGGTACGTTCCAATTGCGGAGGTGGACTTGGTCAAGGGACATGGGTTGGCCCAGTCAGCTTCCACCAACCCAATTGTACTATTGGAACCGGAACCGGAACTACAACGCTAGCTTGTCCGTCTGTAATTTCTGGGGGACTTGGTCTAAGCGGCGCAGATCCTTCTCCAATTAATACTTGTATCGCTTCGGCTTGTGTCGACTTAGAGGCTACTTATGTTCCTTTGGCCGAAACTACTAATTATTCTGTTCAATCAATTCCTTATGCACCGCCCTATCAATTTGGTTGTCTGCAAAATCCGGTGAGTATCAATATCGACGACGTTTGGTCACAACCCATCAATCTTCCTTTTAATTTTTGCTTCTACGGAAACAATTACAACCAATGTCTAATTGGTTCCAATGGTGTGATAACCTTTGACCAAACCAATAACAGTCCTGGAGGTTATTCCACTTGGTCGTTTTCCAATGGTCTACCAAACACTACCTTATTTAAAAACACCATTTTTGGAGTGTATCATGATATTGACCCTAGTATAGGTGGGGAAGTAGGATGGGAATTAATTACGCTCAACACAGGTTGTCGAGCATTAGTAGCGTCTTGGAGCAATATCCCTATGTTCTCCTCCACATGCAATGCCCAACTCTATACTGGTATGATGGTTTTATACGAAAACACCAACGTTATCGATGTCTACATTCAAGAAAAAAATGTCTGCGGAACTTGGAATAGTGGTAATGCCATCGTAGGTATCCAAAATAATGACGGAACGCAAGCCGTGGTTGCTCCGAACCGAAATGGTTTAGATGCCGATTGGGCGATGACCAACGAAGCATGGAGATTTACACCTTCAGGTCCTTCAATAACTTCCATTAGATGGCATGAAGGTGCCGGAACTAGTGGCCCTATAATTGCATCAACGGCTAACATAACCGTTTGCCCTGTGGCTACAACCATCTATACCGCCGAAGTTTCGTATGCACTATGCAACGGAACCAAAGTAAAAGAAATCGATCAAACCACCGTTACTGTTACTGGAAATAAAGTTTGGAATGGTTCTGTAGATACCGATTGGAACAAAGCCAACAACTGGACACCTACTGGAATTCCAAACAATGCGGATTGCGTTGTTATTCCTATTACTGCCAACAATCCGATTGTTTCCGGCACAGGCTACAATGGTTTAGCAGGCACGCTATCTGTTTTAAATGGCGCCATCTTAACTGTAAATTCCCTCAATAGTATTACCGTTACCAATTGGGTAAATGTACAAGCGTCAGGAACATTCCAAATTGAAAACGACGCCAGCTTAGTTCAAGTAAACAACGTAACCAATACCGGAAACATTATATACAAACGAGATGCGAATATCCGCAAATTAGATTACGTGTATTGGTCTGCTCCTGTCGCTAATTTTAATGTGAACAACATCTCGGCTCCAATCGTATCTGGTCCAATCTACCAATGGAATACCACTGTCACCAACCCGAACGGTGGGCAAGGAAATTGGGAATCCGCTATTGGTGCTACAATGCTAACCGCTAAAGGATATATTGTTCGAGGCTCCAATAGCTTTAGCACCACTGCCCTCACAACCTTAAACGCAAGCTTTACGGGTGTCCCTAATAATGGCCCGTATTCCTTACCCATCTATAGGGGGAGTGATCAAAATACCGCCTATCATCAAGGAATCAACGGTACCGAAATCAATAATTTTAGCGATAACTTCAACCTAATTGGGAATCCTTATCCATCAGCCATCCGAGGAAGCCAATTCCTATTTGATAACAACACCAAAATTGAAGGAAACATCAAATTATGGACACACGGTGCTTTACCAGCTATAATCATAAGCCCATTTTATGAGTCTTTTGTATACAACTACAACCTCAACGATTACTTAACGTATAATTTCACCGGAACCAGTTGCTGTCCCTCAGCTAGCGCAGAATTGTATGTAGGTGCTGGTCAAGGATTCTTTGTTCAAATGAAAGACGGCCCTGCTGGTTCTGATGTCGTTAACTTTACCAACAGCTTGAGAAATGCTTCCTATGACAATAGTATTTTCTATAGAACTACTGAACATCATACGGATAGCAGTCTAGTAGACCTCGAAAGACACCGAATCTGGTTGGATCTTATCGATTTCAACAGCCAATCCGACCGAACTCTGATTGGCTATGTGGAAGGAGCAACCATGGAACCCGATAGTTTTTTTGATGCCGGAACTTTAATTACCGAGTCCTTAACCATTTATTCGCTTATTGGAAACGACAAGTATACCATTCAAGGAAGATCAATTCCGTTCAGTAAATACGACACCGTACCTGTTGGCGTTAAAATTCCAGCAGCCGGATTGTATAAAATCGGAATTAATGCCGTCGACGGACTATTTCAAAATCCGTCTCAAGGCATCTTCCTAGAAGATACCCAACTGGGAATCATACACGATTTAAGACAACAACCGTACAGTTTTGAAGCCACCATAGGAAATATTGAAAATCGATTTGTTTTGCGCTATACGAATCAAGCATTGAATACGCAAGCTTTTACAAACAGTAACGATATTCAAGTTGTAACCAATGACAAAGCCACCGTCTATTCCACTGGTGAAAAACTAAAAGAGATCACAGTTTACGATCTTTTAGGAAGAACACTAGCAACGTTTACCAACATCAAAAAAGCATCTTTAGAATTAGTCAATTTGAAAAAAATGAACGCCAGCCTGCTACTTCGAATCACTTTAGAGGACGGAACGATAGTCACTAAAAAGATGATTTACTAAGAACCATTCTTTAAACAAATCTTCTACTAATTCTAGTACTCCAACCCAATAAAAAATCCGTCTAGCACAACACTAGACGGATCTTTTTTTGAATTAATAATCGAAGGCTATTTCACCAAAGTCATTTCATCTACTACATGTTTAGCGCCTGAGTATTTCTCAATCACCCACAACACGTAGCGAATATCTACATTAATAGTGCGTTGCAATTTGCTATCAAAGATTACATCACCAGCCATCGCTTCAATATTCCCGTCGAAAGCCAAACCAATCAACTCGCCTTTTCCATTCAAAACAGGCGAACCCGAATTACCGCCGGTAATATCGTTGTCTGTCAAGAAATTCACATGCATCGATCCGTCTTTATCAGCAAAGCGACCGTAATCTCTGTTTTTGTTCATTTCCAATACACGAACCGGCATGTCGAATTCTTCATCGCCTTTTTTGTATTTTTTCACCATACCATCCATGGTCGTATAGTTGTTAATTTTTGCATCATTACGCTTGTCTGCTGGTAAAGCACGGACTTTTCCATAAGTCAAACGCAAGGTTGAGTTCGCATCGGGATATTTAATCGTTCCGATTTTAGATTCTCTCAATCCTTCTACTAACAAACGGAAAGCAGCACCATAATCGTTCTGTGCTTTAGCAATAGCATCCGATTTTGACCCAATATGAGTAATCATGTCATTAGACAACGTGTAAATCGGATCATTGTCTAAAACCGATTGCATCGGATAATCCAAAAAAGCTTTGATTTTATCCACCGAAGTTAAAATACTCATGTCGATAGCGGCACTAGCGTATTTTGTAAAATCATTGTTGTTCTCTTTTCCAATTTTTTCAACCATCGGTGCAATAGCATAGCCTGTAGCTTTAGTAGCATACAATTTCAATTGAGCCGCTAACAAATCTTTCTCCGCTGGGATATACAATTCTTTAAACAGTTCCTCTGCAGCTTCTACAATACCTGGAGCCATTTCTTTCCGTTTTGCCGCATCCGCTTTCGCATAGGTATCCAACTGTTTTCCTATCGTTCTTCCAATAGTTCCAAAAGCAGTCGTTCTGAATAATTGTTGTAAGTAATTGTCATGACGCGCTTTTTCATTGGTCAAACCATAATACTTGTTGATATTGGTAATCACACTACCATACTTTTCTTTGTTAGCAGGTTTATTCGCCCATTGATCAAACTTAGTCTCTTGAACCGCTTTCGATTTGGCCGTTCCAAACTTCGTCAACGCATCTATCATTCCTTGTCGATTTTTCCAATAGTTGGCAGTTCCTGCATATTTTGAAGCATACACCAAACGCAAAGCAGCGCTTTGATCCATATACTTCTTCATGTTGTCCATTCCGGTTTTAGCGCCTTCTACCCACGCCGGATAAGAGAACTTCACGTTTTGCTCGATTCCACCCGCTGGCATCCAACGGTTGGTTCTTCCTGGATATCCTAAAATCATGGCGAAATCACCTTCCTTAACGCCCCCTAAATTGACTGGTAAATAGTGTTTTGGAGCCAATGGCACATTGTTTTCGGAGTATTCTGCTGGATTCCCCTCTTTGTCAGCATAAATTCTAAACATAGAGAAATCGGCGGTATGACGTGGCCATTCCCAGTTGTCGGTATCCCCTCCAAATTTACCCATGCTTTCTGGTGGAACTCCCACCAAACGCACGTCTTTATAATCTTGGTACACGAAATAATAGTATTCATTTCCTTGAAAAAAAGGACGAACCGAAACCGTATATTTCCCGCCTTCGTTGTTTTCTTTTTCAATTGCTGCAATTTCTTGATTCACTGCTTTTTCTCTTTCAGCTTCCGTCATTTTAGGATTTACTTTCGCCAAGATTCGTTTCGAAACATCATCCATACGCACAAAGAAACGCACATACAAACTCGATGGTTTTTTCTCCGCCTGACGGTTTTCTGCCCAATAGCCATCTTTCAAATAATTCTTATCGGCAGTCGACAGTTCTGCCACCGCATCATATCCGCAATGGTGATTCGTGAGTACCAAACCGTCTTTCGAAATCAATTCGGCCGTACAGCCGCCATTAAACTGAACAATGGCATCTTTCAAACTGTGGTGGTTGATGCTGTAAATTTCTTCTGAAGTCAATTGTAAGCCCATTTTTTGCATATCTCTATGGTTAAGGCGCTCAATAAACATTAAAAACCACATTCCTTCGTCGGCTTTTACGCTCATTGGCAA
>CALPUN020000128.1 GCA_943326765.2 Bifidobacterium breve
GCCTCGGGAGCTTCGGAAAGTGATATTATTGAGAAAATAGATATCGGAGGGATTTCCTTAATTCGGGCGGCAGCTAAAAACTTTAAAGACACTGTGATTGTGGCTTCCGTAAATGAATATCCCTTGTTACTAGAATTGATTGCGACTCAAAACGGAGCCACAACTATTGCCAACCGAAGACTTTTAGCGACAAAGGCCTTTCATGTTTCTTCGCATTACGATACCGCCATTTTCAATTATTTTAATACCGACGAAACGATTTTTAAAGCCAGTATGGCAGATGGGAAAATTTTGCGTTACGGCGAGAACCCACATCAGAAAGGCTACTTTTTTGGCGATTTTGATGCTATGTTTCAAAAAGTACATGGAAAAGAATTGTCGTACAACAACCTACTCGATGTGGATGCGGCAGTTAATCTCATTTTAGAATTTGAAGGCGAATCACCCACATTTGCCATTTTAAAACACAACAACGCTTGTGGGTTGGCCACTAGAAACACTATGAAAGAAGCTTATTTAGCGGCTTTGGCTTGCGATCCTACCTCAGCCTTTGGCGGTGTTTTGATTGCCAATCAACCTATCGATGCGGCTACTGCTTCAGAAATCAATTCTCTTTTTTGCGAAGTGGTGATTGCGCCAAACTATGATGCCGAAGCGATTGCAATCCTATCCGAAAAGAAAAACCGAATCCTTTTGATTCAAAACAAAGTTGCTTTGCCGCAAAAACAAGTACGCACTTGTTTGAATGGACTTTTAGTTCAAGATAAAAACAACATCACCGACAATAAAGAACATCTAAGAACCGTTACCCTTTCAGCGCCAACCGCAAATGAAATAGAGGACTTATTGTTTGCTTCCAAAATTTGCAAAAACACCAAATCAAATACCATTGTCTTTGCAAAAAACAAAACGTTATTGGCGGCCGGAACCGGTCAAACCTCACGCGTTGATGCTTTAAAACAGGCCGTGGAGAAAGCACACGTTTTTGGATTTGATTTAAACGGAGCTGTGATGGCTAGCGATGCTTTCTTTCCTTTTCCGGATTGTGTGGCATTGGCAAAAGAAGCAGGAATCACGGCAGTAATTCAGCCTGGAGGCTCTATAAAAGACGAATTGAGTATTGCCTATTGTAATGAAAATAAAGTTGCAATGGTATTTACAGGAACTCGTCATTTTAAACATTAATTTGTTTAACTTTGTACGTTACTTTTTTATATAAACTTTATAACCCTTAAATGACTTATGGGATTTTTTGATTTCATGACCGAGGATATCGCGATAGATCTTGGCACCGCTAATACACTAATCATTCACAATGACAAAGTAGTCATTGATAGTCCATCAATAGTTGCTCGTGATCGAGTATCGGGTAAAATAATTGCCGTAGGAAAAGAGGCAAATATGATGCAAGGTAAAACTCATGAAAACATCAAAACCATTCGCCCATTGAAAGATGGGGTTATTGCCGATTTTGATGCTTCCGAGAAAATGATCAGCATGTTTATCAAAAGCATTCCTGCTTTAAAGAAAAAAATGTTCACTCCCGCTTTGCGAATGGTGGTTTGTATTCCTTCTGGAATTACCGAAGTAGAGATGCGAGCCGTAAAAGAATCTTGTGAGCGCGTAAACGGTAAAGAAGTTTACTTAATTCACGAACCAATGGCAGCTGCGATTGGTATTGGCATCGACATCATGCAGCCGAAAGGAAACATGATTGTAGATATTGGTGGTGGAACTACTGAGATTGCCGTAATCGCTTTAGGCGGTATTGTTTGCGACAAATCAGTTAAGATTGCCGGCGACGTTTTCACGAATGACATTGTATATTACATGCGTACCCAACACAACCTTTTTGTTGGAGAAAGTACCGCAGAAAAAATAAAAATTACCGTTGGGGCGGCTTTAGAAGAATTGGAAACAGCTCCAGACGACATGTCGGTTCAAGGGCGTGACTTGTTAACTGGAAAACCAAAACAAGTAGATGTTTCTTATAGAGAAATTGCTAAAGCGTTAGACAAATCGATTCAAAGAATTGAAGATGCAGTAATGGAAACATTATCTCAAACACCTCCCGAATTAGCAGCGGATATCTACAACACTGGGATTTATTTAGCAGGTGGTGGATCTATGTTGCGCGGTTTAGACAAGCGTATTTCTCAAAAAACCGACTTGCCAGTGTATATTGCTGAAGATCCGTTAAGAGCCGTAGTACGAGGCACGGGCATGGCGTTGAAAAACATCCCAAAATTCAGAAGTATTTTAATTAAATAGGCTTTTACACTTTTTTAGAAGACTTACACCCAGAAACGGAACTCGGAACACAGAACCCTTAAAAAATGCAGCAAATATTTATATTTATATTTAAAAACAGCTATCGATTGCTGTTTTTGCTGCTTTTAGTAGTTTCATTTGTTTTTACGGTTCAATCGCATTCCTACCACCGAAGTCAAGTGATAGGTTCGGCTAATTTCTTAAGTGGCGGTGTCTATGCCGAAATCAATTCGGTATCCGAATACCTGAATCTGAAAAAGCAAAACGAAGAGTTGGCTCAAGAAAATGCACGCTTAAAAAGCATCATTTTTAATGAGAAAGATACTACGGCACTTCCAAAATTAGATTCAGTCAAAGGAGTTCGTGCTGGCGACATCCTCGTGTCAAAAGTCATTCACAATTCTTACAACGTATATGAAAACTACTTAACCATTAACAGTGGCGAATTGGCTGGCGTAAAACCTGACATGGGTGTTATTAATAGTGCAGGTATTATTGGTGTTATCGACAAGACTTCGAAGAATTATGCGACTGTCATCAGTATTTTAAATATGAAATCGGCAATCAATGCGAAGATCAAGAAGTCAAATCACTTTGGTTCTTTGGTGTGGAATGGAAAAAGCACAGGGTTTGTTCAGTTGATTGATGTGCCCCGTTTGGCTTCTGTTAGAAAAGGCGATACCATCGTAACTGGCGGACAATCGGTCATCTTCCCGGAAAATATTGGCATTGGTACTATTGATAAAATCTACATCGATAACAAAACAAATTACTATACGCTAGACGTAAAGCTGTTCAACGACATGACTAATTTAGGTCATGTGTATATATTGAAAAGCAAAGACCGCGAAGAGATTTTGAATTTAGAGAAGAAAGAAGATGAATAGTGCACTCTTCGGAAATATCGCTCGGTTTATTCTGCTATTAGTGGCGCAAATCCTTATTTTCAACAATATGAATTTGTTTGGGTATATCAATCCGTATCCGTATATTTTATTCATTATTTTATATCCTGTTAATGGAAATAAAACTGGTCTTTTAGTGGCGAGTTTTCTATTGGGGATTGTCTTAGATATGTTTTGCAATTCTGGGGGAGTTCATGCGCTAGCTTGCTTGCTGTTAGCCTACTACCGCCCGTATATTTTCAAATTCTCCTTCGGATTAAGTTACGAATATCAAACCGTAAAACTGAACGATGTGCTAACACCAGAGCGGTTTTCCTTTCTATTGATTGCGGTGGTTTTGCATCACTTTACGTTGTTTTTGCTAGAAATCTTTCGCATTACTTTCATCTTAGAAATTTTGCTAAAAACGTTCTTAAGTACCCTTTTTACATTGCTGGTCAGCGTTATCATCATCTATATTATTAAGCCCAGCAAACGATGAGAAAAGTACTCTTGCCAACTGTCATTATCATTGCAACTATATTGCTGATTGTTAGGCTTTTTTACTTGCAAGTAGTTGACGATTCGTTCAAATTAAAATCGGATAATAACGCAATTAAAATTCAATACGATTATCCTGAGCGAGGCTACATATACGATCGGCATGGAAAACTTTTAGTGGCCAACCAACCGTCCTATGACATCATGGTAATCCCGAAAGACTTGAAGAACATCGATACTTTGGAGTTTTGCAAATTGCTGAACATTAGCAAAGTCGATTTCATTAAGATCGTTGCCAAAGCGAAAGTATACAGTCCGCGACTGCCTTCCGTTTTTTTACCCCAATTGAACAAACTAGAGTTCGCTGCATTTCAAGAAAAAATACGAAAATTTGAAGGCTTCTACATTCAGAAACGATCTTTAAGAGATTACCAAGTCCCTTTTGGCGCAAATGTTTTTGGTTTCATTACGCAAGCTAATGAGAAAACAGTACAGAAAAACCCCTACTATAACAGTGGTGATTTACTAGGCAAACAAGGTGTTGAAGAAAGCTATGAAACCGCTCTTCGTGGTATTAAAGGAGTGAAATACATTCAAAAAGACAAATACAATCGGGAGATTGGTTCCTACAAAGAAGGACAATACGATACGATTGCCGTTCAAGGAAAAGACATCAACTTAACGATTGATGCCGAGCTTCAAAAATATGGAGAAGAATTAATGTTGAACAAAAGAGGTGGTATTGTAGCTATCGAACCTTCTACTGGGGAGATTTTGGCTCTAGTAACAGCTCCTTCCTATGACCCTGCGATTTTAGTGGGTCGCCAACGATCAAAAAACTACACCATGTTATATCGGGATTCGATCGCCAAACCATTATACGATCGAGGCTTGTTGGCTGAATATCCGCCAGGTTCTCCGTTTAAAATCCTAACCGGATTAATTGCCCTTCAAGAAGGTGTAATTAACGAACAAACTACGGTAGTTTGTAATCACGGTTTTAGTTATGCTCGGGGCCGATTTATGAAATGCCACTGTCACGGTGGTCCAAAACAATTGCACAACGGAATTTATGAATCTTGTAATGCTTATTTTGGAACCGTTTATATGAAAACCATCAACAAATTTGCAAATCCAGCAGATGGAGTTGATGTATGGAGCAACCACCTGAAAAGTTTTGGGTTGGGCCAATTCATGGGCTATGATTTACCAACGGGTCGAAAAGGAAAAGCACCAACTTCTAAAACCTACAAGAAAATATACCCCAATGGCGGCTGGCGTAGTACTGCTATCGTATCAAACTCCATCGGACAAGGAGAAGTTCTGATGACACCCATTCAATTGGCCAATATGATGGCTGCTGTGGCGAATCATGGTTTCTATTATACGCCTCACATCATCAAAAAAATTGAAGGAGAAGTTATCGATAAAAAATACCGAACCAAACACGTCACCACCATCGACCGAAAGTATTTCCAACCCATGATTGATGGTCTTTACGACGTATACAATCTAGGAACGGCGCATGCTTTGCAAGTAGAAGGGATTGCCATTTGCGGGAAAACAGGTACCGCAGAGAATTTCACCAAAATTAATGGCAAAAGGGTAAAACTTCAGGATCACTCTATCTTTGTAGCTTTTGCCCCTAAAGACAATCCGAAAATCGCCATCGCAGTATTGGTTGAAAATGGGTATTGGGGAGCGCGTTGGGCTGGACCGATTACTAGTTTAATGATCGAAAAATATCTGAAAAATAAAATCACTAGAATAGACTTAGAAAAAAGAATGCTAGAAGGAAGCCTACAAGGCGAATACAACAAATATACTGGCAACAAGAAAACCGACAGTTTGCTCTTGACCAAACCCAAAGTAGTTGTTCCCGAAGCTGATATAGAAAACTAATACCCGGATGAAAAACCAAAGTGTCACTAATAATTTAGACTGGATCAGTGTTATTATCTATATCCTATTGGTAATAATGGGTTGGTCGAACATTTATTCCTCTTCGCTTTCTTTATCGGAAGACAACTATATCTTTGATCTCTCGCAGTTTTACGGGAAACAATTGTTGAGCATCGGATTAACAGTTCCGTTGATTTTTGTTGTCTTATCGGTGGAAGGAAAGTTTTATGAAAAATTTGCCAGTATCATATACATCATAGGGCTCTTGTCTTTAGCGGGTTTATTTGTATTTGGAAAAACAATTAAGGGGCAAGCCAACTGGTATTCGTTTGGTTCCTTCGGATTGCAACCTTCCGAGTTTGTTAAAGCTGCAACAGCCTTGGCGTTGGCTAAATATTTGAGTGATGTTCAAGTCAATCTTAAAGATATGAATCGCCAAATTCAGGCGTTGGGCATTATTTTTCTTCCAATCTTACTAATTGTACCCCACGATCCTGGAAGTGCCTTAATCTTTACTGTTTTCGTTTTTGTACTCTATCGGGAAGGATTGCCACCTTGGTATCTTTGGACTGGTTTTATTGCTATTGTTCTGTTTGTATTGGCTTTAGTATTTAAACCTTGGGCTGTGGTTTTAATGGCTCTTGGAATAACTGGTTTGGTGTATTTTAGAAGTCGATTACCGGATCGAAACATTGTCGCAAGCGCCATTGTAATGGTCCTAATTTCGGGTTTTGTTTTCTCCGTCGATTATGTTTTCGAATCGGTTTTTAAACAACACCATCGTGACCGATTTAACATCTTACTAGGAAAAGAGGTCGATATGAAAGGGATCGGATACAACACCAACCAATCGGAGATTGCCATTGGTTCTGGAGGTTGGTTTGGAAAAGGATTTTTAGAAGGCACACAAACCAAAGGAGGCTTTGTGCCTGAACAGCATACGGATTATATTTTCACTACCGTTGGGGAAGAGTGGGGATTTTTCGGTTCATTGTTCGTCATTGCACTTTTTCTGGGTTTAATTTTTAGAACCATTTACTTGGCCGAAAGGCAAAAAACCAAGTTCAGTAGAGTTTTTGGGTATTGCGTGGCTTGCATCTTGTTCATTCACTTTTTTGTAAATATTGCTATGGTTGCCGGAATCTTCCCGACC
>CALPUN020000129.1 GCA_943326765.2 Bifidobacterium breve
AAGCTTCACCAGCGTGAACCCCAACAGCAGCAAAGAACAAACAAATTCCCATATCTTTCATAAAGTAAACTGCCCCCGTATTGATATAAGAATGAATGACGCCAATACCACCATACCGACTAATGAACAAAGCGGTTAATAAAGGACCCGCCGCAAAACCCAACTTAATTGGAACTGGTAAGGATGGAATAAATATCGGAATAGATCCTATAATAATACCGATGATTAAACCTCCAAAGAGCGATAAAAAGTCGGGTTCTAAAAGTCGTTTTTCAGAGTTTCCGATGATTTTTTCTACCTCGATGATGGCGTCTTTGTTGCCTACGATTCGCAGTTTATCACCGTAATTTAAAGTTAAGTGTGGCTGTGCTAATAGCTCCATGCCAGAACGAAAGACGCGCGTTACTTTCAAATTAAATTTGTTGTACAAGTCTAATTCAGCTAATGTTTTGTGGGTGGCAGATGCTTTGGTGACAAAGATGTTTTTAGTGGCGACATCGTGTTCGGATTCGATAAACAAATCAGTAGATTCTTTTCCGACTTTGATAATAAAATCAGTTACTGCATCGGGAAGGCCTACCACCATCAGCACGTCTTTGGTCATTATTTTGGTGTCCAAAGAAGGAGAATAAACAATTTGAGACCCACTATTTTTTAAACGTGAAATGATAATGTCGTGAATGTCTAACTCTTTGTAAATCTGATAAAGACTTTTACCTACCAAGTTAGTGTTGGTAACTCTGCATTTAGTGTGGATAATTTCCTGATTGGCGTTTGGATCTTTAGCGTCGAGGAGTATTTTTTCTTTCTTTAAGTCGATTTTTAAGACGTATTTAGAAAGGATGATGGCGAATATAATTCCGAAGACACCCAATGGGTAAGTAATAGCATACGCTATAGTAGGATCGCCAAAGATCTTGTTTGGAAATTGATTTTGAATCTCTTGCAAAGTAGATTTAGCTGCTCCTAAGCCTGGCGTGTTGGTTACGGAACCCGACATTAATCCGACGGCATTCTCTATAGAAATAGGAGTGATTTTAAAGAGTAATAAGGTAATGATTCCGCCCAAAAGTACAGTGCTTACCGCTAGAATATTGAAACGAATGCCTTCTTTTTTAAAGGAAGCAAAGAAAGAAGGACCTACTTGAATTCCGATACCATATACAAAAAGAATCAACCCGAAATCGCGGGCGAAGACTAATAAATCAGGAGCAATACGGTACCCAAAATGGCCTAAGAACAAGCCAACAAACATAACTGCTGAAACTCCAAGAGAGACACTACCAAACTTAAGCCGACCTACAAAGAAGCCGACACTAATAGCCAGTAAGAGTACAATTAAGGATTGGGTGATGTCGGGCGTTTCATTCGGGGCAAATAAAGTATAGAACCAATCGAACATGACGATGAAGATTTAATTTGTTTTTTACAATGTAAATGTAGGGATTAATAATCCGTTTGAAATGATAATTGTCATGAAAACCTCTTGAAAGCCCTATGAATAAAGAAAACGTTTTCGTAACTTTTTATTTCACATGACAATTGTCATTTTTTTACCGCCTCTAATAATCGAACTTTGAATAACAAAAAAAGCAATTAATTAAATGCAATATCTTATGAAAAATATCAAAGTTATTCAAGAGCTGCACGAGTTAGGAATCACGGGTTACCATGAAGTAGTTTACAATCCTACTTACGAGGAATTGTACCAAGCCGAAGTATCTCACCAACGCAAAGGATATGAAAAAGGCGCCTTGACCGATACAGGTGCTGTAGCGGTTAAAACGGGAGTTTTCACAGGACGTTCTCCTAAAGACCGCTATATTGTAAAAGACGAAGTTACTAAAGACACCATCTTTTGGGATGATAAAGTGAATTTCCCGACTACCAAAGTGATTTGGGATGACTTGAAGTCTTTGGTTTTGAAACAATTGTCTACTTCTAAAAAAATATATGTAGTGGATGCGTTCTGCGGAACCAATCCGGATACCCGACTTAAAGTGCGTTTCGTAATGGAAGTGGCTTGGCAAGCGCACTTTGTAACCAATATGTTTATTCGTCCTTCTGTCTATGAGTTGCAACATTTCGGTCAACCCGATTTTGTGGTGATGAACGGTTCTAAAGTAACCAATCCGAATTGGAAAGCACAAGGCTTGAACTCTGAAAACTTCGTACTTTTTAACCTTACGGAACGAATCCAAATCATCGGAGGAACTTGGTATGGCGGTGAAATGAAAAAAGGAATGTTCTCTATGATGAACTATTACTTGCCATTAAAAGGAATAGCTTCTATGCACTGTTCTGCTAATGTAGGTGAAGAAGGCGATGTTGCTATTTTCTTTGGATTGTCTGGAACCGGAAAAACAACGCTGTCTGCGGACCCAAAACGGTATTTGATTGGTGACGATGAGCACGGTTGGGATGACAATGGTGTTTTTAATTATGAAGGGGGGTGTTATGCTAAAGTAATCGATTTAAGCCAAGAAAATGAACCCGATATTTGGCGAGCCATTAAAAGAGATGCGCTGCTAGAGAATGTAATTGTCAACGAATACGGTGAAGTAGATTACTACGATCATAGTATTACTGAAAACTCTAGAGTTTCTTATCCAATTTACCACATCAATAAAATAGTATTGCCTTCAAAAGCAGGACATGCTAAAAAAATTATTTATTTATCTGCGGACGCTTTTGGAGTTTTACCTCCCGTTTCTATTTTAGATGACGATCAAGCGCAATACCATTTCTTGTGTGGCTATACTTCTAAATTAGCCGGAACGGAACGCGGTATTACCGAACCACAACCTTCTTTCTCCCCCGCATTTGGAGAAGCATTCTTGACCTTGCACCCAACAATGTATTCTAAAACATTAATTGGAAAAATGAAAGAACATGACGCGAAAGCTTATTTAGTGAATACGGGATGGAATGGCACTGGAAAACGAATTTCTTTGAAAAACACCAGAGCGATTATTGATGCGATTATCAATAGCGATATTGATACTGCGGACACTATTAAAATTCCCTTCTTGAACTTGACTATTCCAACAATCCTACCAGAAGTAAGTCCAGAGATTTTAGATCCAAGAGCCACCTATAGCGATCGTAACGAATGGGAACGCAAAGCGAAAGACTTGGCTTCTAGATATATAAAAAACTTCGAGCAATATACCAATACCGCAGAAGGAAAACGATTGGTGAATGCCGGTCCGAAAATAGAGGTTTCTGCTTTGAATTAGTTATTCCACTATTTTAGTTGGCACCTGCTACGTTTGGTTGTATATGTAGCAGGTGTTTTTTTATGAAAATACCATAATTTATAGACGGGTTTTTTATCATTCGTAGTAAAAAGATAGAAAGTATTTCAAAACATAAAATCTTCATTTTATAGGCTGACTTTCTTTTATTTGAACAACCAAAAAACTATATTTACTTTTAAATAAAACGAACTACGTTTTTGAATGACTATCATTCCGAATATCGCTAATAGTTCTCCAGGCTAAGAAACTGATCTCGTCGAAGAACAACTCAATTTTCCCGAAGCCATTAAATGGATATTTTTAACACAAAAAACAAGTAAATGCAAACAAAAATCATCGCCAATTTAGAAGGATTTTCAGGAATCATTCTAATTCCCGTTTATGAAACTCACAATAATAGCATAGTACCAATTGAATTTCACGGTGTATCGGTACCTTCAAAAGTGTTTTATGGAAAGAAAGAAACTTTCTATATCGTCGAAAAACACGACTGCACGCATGTTTTTATTGGACTAGGGAAATCCATTACGTATAGTGCATTAAAAACATCGATGCGGCGAATTGCTGCCAAGCAAAAAGAACTTTTCGGGAAACATGTAGCTTTAGTGATTCCGGAAATCTTTACCTCGCAACAAGTAGAAGCTACGATTTCGGGATTGTTATTAGGTACTTATGATTTAGGTCATTTTAAGAAAAAAGTAACACATCCCTTTTTAGAACCAGGTTTTGAATTGCAATTGCTTTCCAAAAATAATCATACTGAAATTTTAAAACGGGCTGTCAAAATTGCAAAAGCTCAACTCGAGATTTTGTATTTAGTCGATTTGCCACCGAATGTGGTTACTCCAAAATATTTATCCAATTGGGCAATGGAAAGTGCCGTAGCTTTTGGGTTTACCGCAAAGGTATTCGATGCCGAAGCCTCGAGAATTGAGGGTTTAGACGCGTTTTTAGCCGTTGGAAAAGGAAGTGATAAGGAACCTCAATTTATTATTTTGAACTATGTTCCAGTAGAAGAAAACCAAAAAATGAAACATATTGGTTTGGTTGGAAAAGGAATTACGTTTGATACGGGCGGTTTGAATATAAAAACAAGTGGCATGTTGCATATGAAATGTGATATGGCTGGTGGCGCAGCCGTTTTAGGGGCCATGCAATTGATTGCCGATTTAAAGTTGCCTATTAAAGTCACTGCAATTGTTCCGTGCTGCGAGAATTCGGTCGATAGTAAATCATTTATGCCAAGCGATGTTATTAAAAGTTACAGTGGAGCTACAATCGAAATCATTGATACCGATGCGGAAGGACGATTAATTTTGGCCGATGGCTTGTCGTATTTAATTAAAAATTACAAACTCGATGTGGTAGTAGATATTGCAACTTTAACAGGAAGTAGTGTGGGTACTTTTGGATACGAATGCGGGGCTTTGTTCACTAATAACGAAACCCTTTCGAACCAATTGCGACAATCGGGAGATGAAATAGGAGAACGTTTATGGCCATTACCGCTTTGGGATGCCTACAAATCGGATATTGAAAGTGAAATTGCCGATGTTAAAAACTATAGTGGAAAACCAGTTGCAGGAGCCATTTCGGCTGCTAAATTTTTAGAATATTTTACAGAAGAGCATCAAGCTTGGGCGCACTTGGATATTGCTGGAGTAGCTTTTGGAGACGATGAATTTGCTAAAAGTAAACACGCGACGGCTTATGGAGTGCATTTATTAGCTCATTTTATAGAAAACTTATAACCCATAGTTGAAAGACTTCGGTATTTAGTAGAGTAAGCGAAGGTTAAAAATTGCCACTAACAAAAAAGCGACTTCACTTAACGGAGTTAATTTAAATAAAAAGAATATTTTTTGAATTGGTCATACAAAATAGATTGATAATTGTATAAAAAAAGGAAACCCTTGCACTTTAATTAGACAAGGTTTTCTTCGTTTTCAACAAATCATTAATGGCAATTCGAAGGAAATTTGGAATGATGGTTTCGTTGGTTTTGTAGATTTTTTCTTCGTCTAATAAATCCTCCAACATGTTACGGAATTTGGTTTTCCCTTTCATGTTAATAATTTTCTCTCGGGTTTCCGCGTTCTTTAAATTGGTCACGAAACTAATCGGATCCGCTTCGGGATGAAATTGTGTTCCTACGAAATACTCTGAAAAACGAACGGCCATAATCGCGCGTTCAAATTGAACATGATCTCGGATTTTTTCCAAAGAAATAATTGTAGCTCCTTTTTTGGCGAAGACACTCAACTCGGGTTGTACTACTTGATAATCTCTGGAATCTATAGCATAAAAAGGATCAGATAGCCCTTCGAAAATGGGATCATTAAAACCTTCTTTCGTTTTATGAACGGCCATTACGCCAAAAGAAGTGTCGTTTCGTTTGGTAATTTCGGCCAAACCAAAATGCTTACAAGCCATTTGAAAAGAATGACAAATAAACAACACGTGTTTTTTTACTTCGTTCTCATTATTCCAATCGACCAAAGCATCTATAAAAGCGTAATAATTCGTATCCCAAATTCCGTCCCCAATCAAAGGGTTTCCAGGACCACCTGTAGAAATATAAAGATCATACTCTTTAATTTCAGGAAATTCTGATTTGCCTCGAACATCAAAAATTTTAAAACTTACAATTTGATTGAAACGGTTAATAATATCAATAATGCAACGCATTCCTTGATTGGGCTCGCCGTTATACATGTCTAAGATGGCTATTTTTATAGTATGATTATTCATAACCTTAGTTTTATATTGGGGGATATCTAGTACAAATATATAGTTTAAATTATAAATCTTTTCGCAAATTTGGAATTCAATCGTGACGTTACATTGATGAAACCTTAAATCCCAGCAAATTTATTTTGGATTGTCAAATTAAAATTATACTTCGTAAGAGCTTGATTTCGTATTCAGGTTCTTTGATATTTTTCCAAATATTTCTACCGACTTCCGCCACTGATTGGTGCATTAACGAATTGGGTATTTATTAGCAAAGTTAAACAACAACTAGCTATTTTTTAAGGAACGGAGTTATTAGCATCAAAGAGTTGCACTTTATTTTTTAGTCGTTCGATTAGCATGTTCATCATTCGTTTGTTTAGTGCGGAATAATTTAAAATATAGGACGCATATTCTTCGGTAGTAAAAAGCACGATAATGATTCCTTTTATGGCATTCCGGAACTTGATGTCTTTCT
>CALPUN020000130.1 GCA_943326765.2 Bifidobacterium breve
CTTTTGAGGATGTAAACCCAAGGTTTCAAACATCTTCATATCGTCATTCACATCTGGGTTTGGAGTAGTCAACAATTTATCTCCCGCAAAAATCGAATTAGCTCCCGCAAAGAAACACATGGCTTGTCCTTCTCGACTCATATTCATTCTTCCCGCAGAAAGACGAACTTGGGTTTCGGGCATTACAATTCTAGTAGTGGCCACCATTCGAATCATTTCCCAGATTTCTACTGGTTTTTCTTCTTCAAGTGGAGTTCCTTCTACGGCTACTAAAGCATTTATTGGCACGGATTCGGGTTGCGGGTTTAAGGTTGCCAAGGCTACCAACATTCCAGCGCGGTCTTCAATGGTTTCTCCCATTCCGATAATTCCGCCGCTACAAACGGTAACGTTGGTTTTGCGAACATTTTCGATGGTTTTCAAACGGTCTTCAAAACCACGTGTTGAAATCACTTCTTTATAATATTCTTCGGAAGTATCCAAATTATGATTGTAGGCATACAAGCCAGCTTCTGCAAGTCGGTGTGCCTGGTTTTCAGTTATCATCCCCAGCGTGCAACAAACTTCCATATCTAGTTTGTTGATGGTCCGAACCATTTCCAATACTTGGTCAAACTCAGGACCGTCTTTCACATTTCGCCATGCTGCTCCCATGCAAACACGCGATGAACCACTCGATTTAGCTCGTAATGCTTGTGCTTTTACTTGTTGCACCGACATTAAATCGTTGCCCTCAATATCGGTATGGTATCGCGCAGCTTGCGGACAATAGCCGCAATCTTCCGGACAACCTCCTGTTTTTATAGAAAGTAATGTAGAAACTTGAACCACATTAGGGTCGTGATTTTCTCGGTGAATAGTGGCGGCTTGATAAAGCAAATCCATTATTGGTTTGTTGTAGATAGCGATAATTTCGTCTTTCGTCCAATGGTGTTTGATGCTACTCATATCTGAATTTTAAGAATACCCCAAAAGTAGGTAAATTGTTCTGAAGTACCAATGCCAAAATTTGGAAAAAGACACGTTACATTAGGGCGATGAGCTAATCGGCTAAACGTATTGTTCCAACAGATTCATCAAATAAGTTATTCTAAAGGGATTCGCAATTTGAAATAAAATCTAAAGTAGTTTTTTTATCCATTTCCAATTGGGCTTGTAGGGCGGCTACCGAATCAAATTTTTGCTCTGATCGAATATAATTTAAAAGCGAAACTTGTATTTTTTGATCATACAAATCGCCATCAAAATCTAAAAAATAAACTTCAATAGAAACGATTTCTCCACCTACGGTTGGATTGGTGCCAATATTCATCATTCCGTATACTTTTTTCGAATGGAGTATGCTTTCAACAATGTATACTCCTTTTTTAGGAATGAGTTTGTAGGTTTCTTCAATTTTAATATTGGCCGTAGGGAACCCAATAGTTCGTCCCAATTGTTTTCCTTTACAAACGGTGCCCGTTAAAAAATAAGAATGCCCTAGAAAGGTATTGGCCAAAAGAATATTTCCTTCTGCCAAAGCTGCTCTGATTTTGGTGGAGCTTACAGAGACTTCCTGAATTTCTTGAACTGAAATTTGTTCGACTTCAAAACCATATTTTTCACCAAACAAAATTAAATCATCAATATTCGCAGTTCGATTTCTTCCAAATCGGTGGTCATGACCAATGACGATTTTTTGAATATTCAAACGATCTACAAGAATTGTTTTTACAAACTCTTCAGCGGTAAGTCGCGAAAAGGCTTTGTCGAAAGGGTGAATAATTAAGTTGTCAACACCTATTTTTTCTAGCAATGCTGCTCGTTCTTCGATGGTGTTCAACAATTGAATCTCGGATTGTTCTTGTAAAACCATTCTAGGATGAGGAAAGAAAGTAAGAATGACACTTTCGCAAGCGTTGGTTTTTGCAATTTGAATCAGTTTGTGAATAATTTTTTGATGACCGATGTGAACACCATCAAAAGTTCCAATGGTTACAATGGTTTTAGCGGCGGTTACAAACGAGTTTATAGATTGAAAAACCTTCAAGAGTAGTGATTTAAATTGGAGCAAATTTATACTTTCCTTTTGATATTTAATACTTTCAGGATAAAGAACCCGAGAAGTAATGTAAAAAATTAGAAACTATTGAAGACTTTCTACAATTTCTATTGATTTTCTGTTAAATGTGTAGTTTTGTGATGATATAATTAAAAAAAAATCCTATTTTCGCGCGCTAACCTAACTAATTAAAAATGAAAAAACTAGTAGCATTATTGACTCTGCTTACACTTGTACATGCACACGGTCAGAAAAATGGTGTTTGGAAAAAAGTAACACCTGAAATGGTGCAAGAATTAGAAAAAACGAGAGCAACAACTTACTCAGACAACCAACAGTTGTTTCAAGTAAATTTGATTCAATTAAAGCAATCGTTACTTCATGCGGCAGATAAATTTTCTGGACAACCAGGAGTTATCATAGAATTCCCCAACAGCGCAGGTGCTATTGAAAAGTTCTTGGTTTGGGAAAATTCAAATTTTGCTACTGAATTACAAGCCCAATACCCAGATATTAGAGCTTATGTAGGGAAAAGTTTGAGTGATAAAGCAGCCACTATTAACTTTAGTTTATCGCCACTCGGAATTCAAACTATGGTTCTAAGAGCCGATAATGGTTCTGAATTCATTGAGCCGTTCACCAGAGATAATTCAGTGTATGTACTTTTTGATTCACAAACAAGAAATACCGCTAGGCTTCCTTTTTCTTGTGCCACCGTTGACAGACAAATCAATCAAGATTTATTGAACAACTCCCAAATTGGAAATAGATCGAACAATCAATCGTATAAAACAATGCGTTTGGCTTTGTCTTGCGTAGGAGAATATGGCGCTTATTTTGGAGGTACCGTAGCCGGTGCTTTAGCGGGTATGAATGCTACTATGAGTAGAGTCAATGGAGTGTTAGAAAAAGATATGGCTTTGCACTTAAACATTATTCCAAATAATAATCTTGTGATTTATACTAATGCTGGTTCAGATCCGTACTCTCCAGGAGGGACAGGTTCCGGCGGCGCATGGAATGCAGAATTGCAAGCTAATTTAACAAGTGTGTTAGGAGATGGCGCTTATGATATTGGCCATTTGTTTGGTGCTTCAGGGGGTGGTGGAAATGCAGGGTGTATCGGTTGTGTGTGTGATAGCGGAAAAGGAAGTGGTTTTACTTCACCATCAGACAATATCCCGGCAGGGGATACCTTCGACATTGATTATGTGGTTCATGAAATGGGCCATCAATTGGGAGCAAATCACAGTTTTTCTCACGCTACCGAAGGTTCAGGTGTAAACGTTGAACCAGGAAGTGGCTCTACGATTATGGGATATGCAGGAATTACTAGCTATGATGTACAAGCACATTCAGACGCCTATTTTACATATAGAAGCATCTTGCAAGTGCAAGTTAATTTAGCTACTAAGACATGTCCAGTTAGTACTACAATAGTAAACACACCTCCCGTTGTAAGTGCGGGTGCAGATTATACCATCCCAAAAGGAACCGCTTTTCTTTTGAAAGGAACGGCAACAGATGCTGACGGAGATACGATGACTTATTGCTGGGAACAAAACAACAGTGCTGGTACTACCGCGACAGCAGCGAACAGTGTAGCTTCGCCAACAAAAACAACAGGTCCGAACTTTAGATCATTTACACCCTCTTCTACTCCAAACCGTTTTATGCCAGCCTACGCTAGCGTATTGGCAGGAACTTTAAGTACGATGTGGGAGTCAGTTAATACATCAGCAAGAAGTTCAAAGTTTACTTTTACCGCTAGAGATAGTAATTTGGTGGGAGCACAAACTAATACTGATGAAACCACAATTACTACAAGCGGTACTGCCGGACCATTTGCGGTAACTTCTCAAAATGTAATTGGAATTGGATGGGTTCAAGGAACTTCCGAAACGATTACTTGGGATGTTAATAGCACCAATACGCTAACAGGTGCAGCAAATGTAAATATTAAATTATCAAGAGATGGCGGAGTTACGTTCCCTTACACTTTAGCTGCTGATACTCCAAACGACGGTACTGAAACAATAACTGTTCCAGATGTCCTTGCCTCTACGAATTGTAGAATTTGGATTGAACCAACAGCAAATCTTTTCTATGCCATCAATTCAAAACCTTTTTATATTGGGTATCAAGTCGTAAATTCATGCACAACTTATAATTACACAACGGCTTTCAATTTAACAGACGGTTCAAACAGTTACACAGTAAAAACTATTGCTGTTCCTGCAACAACCGCAACGATTAGCGATGTTAATATTACCATCAATGCCACGCATCCTAATCTTCAGAATTTAGTGATGGCTGTAATTAGACCAGGAGGAACTTTAGCCACTTTGTTCAGTCAACAATGTTCAGGAAATGCGAATATGAATGTAACTTTTGATGCTCAAGGAGCGGCTTTTGCCTGCGCAAGCCCAACGACAGGATCTTATATTCCTCCAACAGGATACAATTTAAGTTCTTTGAATGGATTAAATCCTCAAGGAAACTGGCAATTCGGATTTAAAGACGTAGTGGCTGGAAATGCAGGATCTATCAATTCTATTGCTTTAGAAATCTGCTCGCAAACACTTCAACTTTTAGGGAATTCTACCTTTGAATTTGACAACTTTGCCCTATATCCAAATCCAAATAACGGAAACTTTACCGTTCAATTTAATTCCGATTCTAAGAACAAAATCAGCATAGAAGTTTTTGATATTCGAGGAAGAAAAATCATGGCTAAAGAATATAGCAATACAGGTTTTTTCAATCAAAACATTGAATTAGATAAAGCTCAATCTGGAATTTATATGGTTTCTATTTCTGACGGCACTAAAAAAACAGTTAAGAAAATTAGTATTAGATAATAAAAACAACGCTTATAGTTGTTTAAAAACGTCCCAATTCGGGGCGTTTTTTTTTGGTAAAATTTGGTATCTTTGATTCTTATAAATCTTTAGAATTTTTATTATGAAAAAAGCAGTACTACTTCTAATAGCCGTTATGTTCTATGGCAACTCTTTTTCTCAGAGTTCCTTTTGGACTAAAACGAATAGTAGTCAAGTGACTTCTGAGTTGGTGGCTCGAGATTCGCATCCGAATGAATTTTTAGTATATTCCTTAAATTTAGACAGGCTAAAAGCAAAGTTGGCTTTGGCTCCTTCTAGAAATTTCATCGGACAAGAATCCAATTTGATTGTAGATTTTCCAAATCCCCAAGGAGAAATGCAGCACTATAGAATTTATGAAGCTTCGGTCTTACATCCTGAATTGGCTGCACGACATCCTGAAATCCAATCCTATGTTGGGAAAGGGATTGAAGATAAAACCGCCACAATTCGCTTTAGCGTTACTCTTTTTGGATTGCACACTATGACTTTCTCCGGAGTTAATGGCACGTCCTATATTGACACCTACACTAAGGATTTGAAAAATTACATGGTTTATAGCCGCTCCCAATTAACTACAACTAGAGGTTTTTCTTGTGGCGTAGTTGATCATGCCAGTGATCTTGATCCAACACTTCCTGATAATCCAGAAGTATTTCGTGCCAACAACAGTTTGTTCAAAACGTATCGATTAGCATTGGCCTGTACTATTGAGTATGCTGCCTTTCACGTGAATGCCGCAGGAGTAAGTGGCGGAACATTGGTGCAAAAGAAAGCGGCAGTTCTTGCTGCTATGACGGTCACCATGACTCGAGTGAATGGCGTATACGAAAGAGACATGTCTGTAACCATGCAAATGGTGCCGAATGAGGAAAGCATCATTAATATTACTTCAGACAGTTACGATGATTCGAATACCAACAACATTCTTTTGTCTCAAAATCAAACACAAGTAGACGCTATTATTGGTGCTGCAAATTATGATATTGGTCACGTTTGTAGCACTGGTGGTGGGGGAGTAGCATCTTTAGGATGTGTTTGTACTTCTATAAAAGCACAAGGGGTAACGGGTTCGCCAGCTCCTGTGGGAGATCCGTACGACATTGATTATGTAGCTCATGAAATGGGACATCAATTTGGAGGATCCCATACTTTTAATAGTGTTGCTGGAAGTTGTTCAGGAAATAGAACGACCACTTCCGCTTTCGAGCCTGGTAGCGGAACTACTATAATGGCTTATGCTGGTATTTGTTCCCCTGAAGATGTTCAATTACATTCAGATGCCTATTTCCATGCCAGAACTTTGATTCAAATGATCGCTCTAGTTAATGGTACTGCCAATTGTGCGGCGGCTGTATCGAATAATAACACGCCACCAGTAGTAAGTGCAGGAAGTAATTACACCATTCCTTACGGCACCGCATTTGCCTTAACTGGATCTGCAACAGACGTTGATAACGATGCCTTAACCTATTGCTGGGAACAATACAATTTC
>CALPUN020000131.1 GCA_943326765.2 Bifidobacterium breve
ATTCACGGGGCTTTCCAAGGTTTTAAAAAAAAAGACAAGCCTAAAAAAATAGACTTGTCCCATACCGTGAGCGCAGAAGGATTCGAACCTTCGACCGCCTGCTTAGAAGGCAGGTGCTCTATCCAGCTGAGCTATGCACCCATTTTCTTTTAAAACTAAATGTAAAGTTTTTAGTCGGGGTGGCAGGATTATTTCATGATCCTGTTAGTATATGTAGCAAATTAAAGCTTCACTTCAATTTAAACAAATCCTTCCACTTTTTAATAAAGTAAACTTTCTTAAAAAGCTCCACGGTTTATTTTGTCGGGGTGGCAGGATTCGAACCTGCGGCCTCCTGCTCCCAAAGCAGGCGCGATAACCGAGCTACGCTACACCCCGAAAAATTTTAAAGCGGAGAGTAAGGGATTCGAACCCTTGGTACAGTTTCCCATACGCATGTTTAGCAAACATGTCCTTTCGGCCACTCAGGCAACTCTCCTAACTTATAAGAACGTGTCTTTGTTTAAGCGGTTGCAAATGTAACTTTCTATTCTATATTTTACAAATAATTGCACTCTTTTTTTTGAATGAAAATTAAAGTCATTAACAATCAAATGTATAGGATTGGCAATTGGAATTTAATCTCCTTTGTTTGAAAAATAATCTATAGAAATATGGTTTGCAACACGAACTATAGCGTATATTTCTATTTTTAAAGAAATAATAATACTCAAAATGTAATTTAGTATTTCTTGAAAATGATTAAATTCGCAACCAAATAAACAAACCACCATAGCATCATGAATAAAAAAGTCGTTATCGTTTCTGCCGTACGAACTCCAATTGGAAGTTTTATGGGAGCATTGTCAACAGTAACAGCACCCCATTTAGGCGCTGCTGCCATTAAAGGAGCTTTGGATAAAATTAATTTAGACCCAACTTTAGTGGATGAAGTAATTATGGGGAATGTAGTTCAAGCAGGTGTAGGACAAGCTCCAGCCCGTCAAGCGGCACTTTTTGCAGGATTACCCAATACTGTTATTGCCACTACTGTTAATAAAGTCTGCGCTTCTGGAATGAAAGCTGTTATGCAAGGTGCGCAAGCTATTATGGCGGGTGACGCTGAAATTATTGTGGCTGGTGGTATGGAAAACATGAGTTTGATTCCGCATTACATGAATCTGAGAAATGGGGTTAAGTTTGGTTCGACTACAATGATCGACGGAATGCAAAAAGATGGCTTGTCGGATGCCTACGACAATAATGCTATGGGCGTTTCGGCTGATTTGTGTGCTACAGAATATAAAATCACGCGGGAAGCTCAGGATGCCTTTGCCATTCAATCCTATGAGCGCTCTACCAAAGCTTGGGAAGCCGGAAAATTTGACAATGAAGTAGTTCCGGTATCCGTACCACAAAGAAGAGGCGAGCCTGTTATGGTGACAAAAGATGAAGAGTATACTAATGTGAAGTTAGATCGAATACCGTCTTTAAACGCGGCATTTACTAAAGATGGAACTGTTACCGCTGCGAATGCTTCTACCATTAATGACGGAGCCGCTGCTGTAATATTGATGAGTGAAGAAAAAGCACTAGCTATGGGTTTAAAGCCATTGGCATTCATTAAAAGTTATGCTGATGCTGCTCAAGAACCAAAATGGTTTACCACAGCTCCAGCGAAAGCCCTACCAAAAGCCTTAGCCAAAGTAGGATTGACTCTTAGCGATGTAGATTTCTTTGAGTTTAATGAAGCTTTTGCCGTAGTTGGTTTGGCCAACGCACAAATTTTAGGCTTGGATAATGACAAGGTAAATGTGAATGGTGGCGCGGTTTCTTTGGGACATCCATTAGGGTGCTCTGGCGTTCGAATTATTGTTACCTTACTGAATGTTTTGAATCAGAATAATGGAAAGATTGGCGCGGCAGCTATTTGCAATGGCGGTGGTGGTGCTTCGGCAATAGTTATCGAAAAATATTAACAAGCGCATTTGTGAAAATCCCTCTCGAATTCCTATCCCTCTGATTGCTTCGCTCGTCTGCATTGGGAATTGGATCGGATAGCAGGATTAGCTTCTAAAAAAAATAGAATTCATTTGAATCTAAATCGACTTTAATGTTTGGAATTTGTAATTTAGCCATCATCCCTTTACGGGCGGAACCTAGCGACCGAAGCGAAATCGTGTCTCAAGTTTTATTTGGGGAACATTTTGAGGTTTTGGAAACCCAAAATCAATGGGCGAAAATTAACTTGCAGTATGACGGTTATAAAGGTTGGATTGACACGAAGCAATACCAACCGATTTTGAAAGAACATTTTGATCAACTAAGCAAAGATGCGATTGTTTTGAATTTGGATCTGTTAGAATTCATTACCGCTCCTAATAATTTGTTGATGCCGATTCCGCTGGGGGCTTCCCTATCGTTTTTGAATCACAGCGATATTAATACGACGAATTTTGATTTTGAAGGCATGCGCATCAGTGGTGTAAAGTCTAAATCGAATATCATTACTACTTCCTTTATGTATTTGAACGCTCCGTATTTGTGGGGTGGAAAAACGCCGTTTGGGATTGACTGTTCTGGATTTACACAAATGGTTTACAAACTAAATGGGTATCATTTATTGCGCGATGCATCGCAACAGGCTACTGAAGGAGAAGCATTGAGTTTTATTGAAGAAAGTGAACCTGGTGACTTGGCTTTTTTTGATAATGAAGAAGGAAAAATCATTCATGTCGGAATCATTATGGATGACAATTACATCATTCATTCGAGCGGAAAGGTTCGGGTAGATCGTTTGGATCATTTGGGAATTTACAATGCAGAAACCAATCGGCATACCCACAAACTAAGAGTTATTAAGAAAATCATATAACAAAAAAACCATCTCAATGAGATGGTTTTTTTATGGGATTTGGAAATTTTATTTTCCCATTTTTTCTTTTAAAGCTTTCTTTTTATCTGTCATTTCTAATGCACCGTAAACATTCAGAAGTGTGGTAACCACATCTTCATTTTTTGGCGCTAATTCGTTCGCTTTTTCTAAATAAGGTAAAGTGGCAAGAAACATGTCGTTTCTTTGTTTTTTTAGTACTTCATATCGCTTGTTGTCTTTTTCGGAATTTCCCAATTTATTCATTTCGTCGATAATTTTCTTATCGGCATCCAATTTTAAAATTGCTAAATTTAAATAGGCATTCACGTAATCTGGTTTGATTTCGATAGCTCTTTTGTAATATTTCTCAGCGTCTAAAGGATTTGATTTAGAAGCAATTACACCCAAATTGTAATTCAAATCGGCATCATTTGGATTTTTCTCGAGCACTTCACTTACTAATTTTTTATAGGAATCGAAATCTTTTAATTCCAAATAAATATTAGCTTCTGCCATTGTAAGCGATGTGTCATCAGGATTAGCCGCTCTGGCTTCTGAAAGTGCAGCTTTAGCTTGCTCTACTTTTCCTTGTTCAACTAAAATCAGGGCAATATTTTTGTAGATTTCACCTCTTTTGGATGGAATTTTTTCGTCTCTCGGATTGGTATATAGCTTTAGACGAACTTTGGTATCGCGATCTGTTTTAGAAGCTGCGGTCATACCGAAAAATTCTTCTTGATCATTCACTGCATTTTTAGCATAGTAGCCCGTACCTTCTCCAGAGTAATTGAACTTTTTCAACTCTTCATACTGTGCCAATGCCGTGTCGTAATCTTGTGCATTTACCGCGTAATTGGCTGCATAGTACAGTTTTTCTAAATCGGTTTTGTCTAATGCATACACTTGATACAATAATTCAGAGGCTAGCTTGAAATTCTTTTTAGTGCCTTCATCTACAGCGCAATTAATTAATTCAATTTTAATAGCACTCAATGATTTCGTTGCGTCTTCCGTGAATTTTGATTTACCGGAAGCTTTCTCAATAGCGAGAACTTGTTGGTATGCTTTGGCAGCACCCGAAAAGTTTTTAGCTATTTCCATTTTTTTGGTAGCCAAGTCTAAAAAGGCATTTCCTTTTACAAAGAAATATTGGGCTTTTTCAGCATCGGGCGCCGCAGTAATAGATGGTTCTGCTTGGTTCAAAATCGAAACTGCTTCTACAGCATTTCCGTTTTTAAGTGCTTTTTCAGCAGCTTTTATCTGATCTTTTTGAGCAAAAAGACTCATCGACAACAGCAAAACTGAAGCGAATACTACAGGGTTACTTTTCATTCGTAGGGTTTATTAAATTATTCTTCGTTATCTTCTTCGGTTCCATCATCATCATCCATGTCGTCTTCGATTTCAACGTCATCATCGTCGTCATCGTCGTCAACAATACCGTCGTCTTCTAAAATCTCTAAAACGGGCTTCACTCTTTCGATTGTATTAGTTTCAATGACATTACCGTCTTCATCCAAAACTACTTCTTCAACATCGTCTTTCATTACTTTGGTAACGGCTGCGATGGAATCATTGCCTTTAATGTTGATTAATTTCACCCCTTGAGTAGCTCTTCCCATAACTCGTAGATCTTCTACAGCCATACGAATCGTCAACCCTGATTTGTTGATAATCATTAAATCATCGTTATCAGTAACGGCATTGATTGAGATTAATTTCCCTGTTTTTTCGGTGATATTTAATGTTTTCACTCCTTTTCCACCACGATTGGTAATCCTGTATTCGTCAAGACTAGAGCGTTTTCCATAACCATTTTCAGCTACCACAAGAATTTCGCTACTCATGTCGTTTACGGTAACCATTCCAATCACTTCATCCGATTCATCTTTTAGAGTGATTCCACGAACTCCAGAAGCAGTTCTTCCCATCGGACGGGTTTTGGTTTCTTCAAAGCGAACTAATTTACCCGATTTAACCGCTAAAATAATTTGGCTTTCTCCGTTGGTTAATTTGGCTTCTAATAATTCGTCCCCTTCTTTGATCGTAATAGCGGCAACCCCATTGACACGAGGTTTAGAGTATTTATCTAACGACGTTTTCTTCACCTGACCTTTTTTAGTGACCATCACTAGGTTATGACTCTTGATGTATTCTTGGTCTTTTAAGTCTTGGGTGCAAATAAATGCTTTCACTTTATCATCACTTTCGATGTTGATTAAGTTTTGAAGCGCTCTACCTTTAGCGGTTTTAGATCCTTCTGGAATTTCATAAACACGCATCCAGAAACATTTTCCTTTTTGAGTAAAGAACATCATGTATTGGTGATTGGTAGCCACAAACATATTTTCTAAGAAATCTTGATCTCTCGTTCCGGCACTTTTTTGACCTACTCCACCTCTATTTTGAGTTTTGTATTCGGTCAGATTGGTTCTTTTAATGTATCCTGCGTGCGAGATAGTGATTACTACATTTTCATCGGCAATTAAATCCTCTATACTTACATCGCCACCTGAATATTCAATGGTAGAACGACGTTCGTCTCCGTATTTGTCTTTTATTTCTAGCAACTCGGTTTTGATCAACTCCATACGAAGTTCTTTGCTTTCCAATAATGCGGTTAATTCTTGAATCAACTTCATGATTTCTTCATATTCGGCTCTTAACTTGTCTTGTTCTAGACCGGTTAGTTGGCGCAAACGCATTTCAACGATCGCTCTCGATTGAATATCGGAAAGTTTAAAACGTTCCATCAATTTCTCTCTAGCCTCTTCGGTGTTTTTAGAACTACGAATCAATGCAATTACTTCGTCGATGTTATCGGAAGCAATGATTAACCCTTCTAAAATGTGCGCTCTTTCTTGTGCTTTTCTCAAATCGAATTGCGTTCTACGAACCACAACGTCATGACGGTGCTCCACAAAATAGTGAATCAAATCTTTTAGATTTAACATTTGCGGACGCCCTTTTACCAAGGCAATATTATTGACGCTAAATGAAGATTGCAATTGAGTGTATTTGAATAAGGTATTCAAAACTACATTCGGAACGGCGTCTCTTTTTAAAATATACACGATACGCATTCCGTTACGATCCGATTCATCACGGATGTTGGCAATACCTTCAATTTTTTTATCGTTTACTAAATCGGCAGTTTTCTTAATCATATCTGCCTTATTCACTTGGTATGGAATCTCAGTCACGATAATCGATTCTCTTCCGTCAACTTCTTCAAAGCCAACTTTTGCACGCATTACGATTCTTCCGCGACCCGTTTTGAAGGCTTCTTTAACGCCATCGTATCCATAAATCACACCACCAGTTGGAAAATCGGGTGCTTTAATGTAATTGATTAACTCATCAATTTCGATATCATTATTATCAATATAGGCAAGAGTTCCATTCATAACTTCCGTTAAGTTGTGTGGTGCCATATTCGTGGCCATACCTACCGCAATACCAGATGCTCCATTAATCAACAAATTCGGAACTCTAGTTGGCATAAC
>CALPUN020000132.1 GCA_943326765.2 Bifidobacterium breve
CCCATACCAAATCGCAATACCGTTTTGGTTTTCCTGGAGCAACGCTATCGCCGGCGGAACAGCAACAAATACTTTCCACAATTAAAAAAACAAGGGCGAAATACTTGGTCCTTAGTGGGAGTTTAAATGAAGGATTGCCTTCCGATTTTTATCAAAAAATAGTACAATTAACCAAAGAATCTAATACAAAAATAATATTAGACACATCCGGGCAAGCGCTTGAAAAAGCATTGGAATCAGGAGTCTATTTAGTAAAACCAAATGTTGGAGAATTGGCAAAACTAATAGGAGTTGAAAAATTAGAAATGGACGAAGTAGCCGATGCCGCTAAAAAACTAATCGCAAAAGGAAACGCTGAAATCGTTGTGGTTTCACTCGGACCTCAAGGCGCGGTTTTAGTAACACAAGACCAAACAGAATTTGTACCAGCGCCCAATGTAGTGAGGAAAAGCACTGTCGGAGCAGGGGATAGCATGGTTGGTGCTATGGTTTGGGCTTTGTCTCAAAACAAACCTTTAAAAGAAGTAGTACAATGGGGCGTCGCCTGCGGATCGGCAGCTACCATGAATGAAGGCACTCAACTCTTCAAAAAAGAAGACGCCCAACGCCTATTTCAGTGGTTGCAAAACAAATAAAAACCCGACTACATCAGCAATCGGGCAATTTTAGTATTATCAATTATTCTGTAACTAGTCGTTCAATTTCAAAACTGCCATAAATGCTTCTTGCGGAATTTCTACATTCCCCACCTGACGCATTCTTTTCTTTCCTTTTTTCTGTTTTTCCAAAAGTTTTCGTTTACGAGAAATATCCCCACCATAACATTTGGCGGTAACGTCTTTACGCAAGGCTTTGATCGTTTCTCTCGAAATTACTTTTACTCCAATAGCCGCTTGAATTGGAATGTCAAACTGTTGGCGCGGAATCAATTCTTTCAATTTTTCACACATCTTCTTACCAATATGGTACGCATTGTCAACGTGAATCAACGAAGACAAAGCATCTACGATAGTACCATTCAATAAAATATCGACTTTCACCAAATTCGAGGTACGCATTCCAATTGGGGAATAATCAAACGACGCATAGCCTTTTGAAACCGTTTTCAAACGATCGTAAAAATCAAAAACAATTTCAGCTAAAGGCATGTCGAAAGTTAACTCAACCCGCTCCGTTGTTAAATACGTTTGGTTTGTAATCAAGCCGCGTTTTTCAATACACAAGCTCATCACGTTCCCCACAAAATCTGATTTGGTAATAATAGTAGCTTTAATATAAGGTTCTTCCACGTGATCCAAGCGCGAAGGTTCGGGCAAATCTGAAGGATTGTTGACCACAAAAGGCTTCTCAGGATCTTTCTTAGTATACGCCAAATAAGAAACGTTGGGAACCGTAGTAATCACAGTCATATTGAACTCGCGTTCCAACCGTTCTTGAATAATCTCCATGTGCAACATTCCTAAAAACCCGCAACGGAAACCAAATCCCAAAGCGGCAGAACTTTCCGGAATAAAAACCAACGACGCATCGTTTAATTGCAGTTTTTCCATCGAGTTGCGCAACTCTTCATAATCCTCAGTATCTACAGGATAAATCCCGGCGAAAACCATTGGTTTTACATCCTCAAATCCCGTAATCATATTGGTAGTTGGTGTTTTGGCATCGGTGAGCGTATCGCCCACTTTGACTTCTTTCGCTTCTTTAATTCCCGAAATCAAATACCCAACATCTCCCGCTGAGATGACTTGTTTTGGAACCTGATTCAATTTCAAAGTGCCAATTTCATCGGCAAAATATTCATTGCCCGTAGCCATGAATTTAATTTTTTGCCCCTTGCGGATTTCTCCGTTTTTAACACGGAAAATAACCTCAATCCCTCGAAACGGATTGTAAACACTATCAAAAATCAAAGCCTGTAACGGCTCGTCAACATTTCCTTTCGGATGGGGGATTTTCTCAATAATGGCCGCCAAAATATTTTCAACGCCAAAACCGGTTTTCCCCGAAGCATGAATAATATCTTCCAGCTTGCACCCTAATAAATCAATAATGTCATCGCTTACTTCCTCTGGATTGGCGCTGGGCAAATCCACTTTATTCAAAACGGGAATAATTTCCAAATCGTTCTCTAAAGCCAAATACAAATTCGAAATCGTTTGGGCTTGAATACTTTGTGCCGCATCTACAATCAAAAGCGCCCCTTCACAAGCGGCAATCGATCGCGAAACTTCATACGAAAAGTCAACGTGCCCTGGCGTGTCAATCAAATTCAAAATATAGTCTTCCCCTTTATAGGTATATTCCATTTGAATCGCGTGACTCTTAATCGTAATGCCGCGCTCGCGCTCCAAGTCCATATTGTCTAGCAATTGCGCCTTTTCTTCCCGAGCCGTAACCGTTTGTGTAGCGCCCAAAAGACGATCTGCCAACGTACTTTTCCCGTGGTCAATGTGTGCAATAATGCAAAAATTCCGGATGTGTTTCATTTTTTCTGTCATTCCTGTTGTCGTGTCTCTAGCGTCTTTTTTCTCGCCTTTATTTTTCTTCCAAAGTGCAGTCGAAGGATGGGCGTTTCCCTTCGGGCAGTCGGCTTATCAGCCTCGTTTCCCTTCGGGTCAGGCTTTCCGCTTTATCTTTTGCTCCACTGCGTTTCACAAAAGGATGCCGCTGCAATCCTTAACGCGGTCTGTGGTATCTAGAATTAATCTGCAAATATAACGCAATCTTTTCATTAAAAAAGGGCAATTCTAAAACAGGAATCGGCAAACCAGTAAAAATTTGTAATTTTGTCGCGCCCGAAACCAGAAGGCCGAACGGTACAAAGTAAAATTTCCACACATGATCAAAATCGGCAACATTGAATTACCAGATTTCCCATTGCTTTTAGCTCCTATGGAAGACGTGAGTGATCCGCCTTTTAGAAGATTGTGCAAATTGCATGGCGCCGATTTGATGTTTAGCGAGTTCATTTCTTCCGAAGGTTTAATTCGGGACGCGATTAAAAGCCGTCAAAAATTAGATATTTTCGATTATGAACGCCCAGTGGGCATTCAGATTTTCGGGGGCGACGAAGAAGCCATGGCGCTATCCTCTAAAATTGTATCGACCGTAAACCCGGATTTGATTGATATTAATTTTGGGTGTCCGGTAAAGAAAGTAGTGTGCAAAGGAGCAGGCGCAGCCGTTTTAAAAGATGTCGATTTGATGGTGCGCTTGACCAAAGCGGTTATTCGAAGCACGAATTTGCCTGTAACGGTAAAAACGCGATTGGGTTGGGACGAGAATTCCATTAACATTGATGAGGTTGCCGAGCGTTTGCAAGATATTGGTGTGCAAGCCCTATCGATTCACGGAAGAACGCGCGCGCAATTGTATAAGGGGGAAGCCGATTGGTCGCACATTGCTCGCGTGAAAAACAACCCGAGAATTACGATGCCAATCTTCGGAAACGGCGACGTGACTTCGGTAGAAAAAGCTTTAGAATATAAAAATAGATACGGCGTAGATGGTATTATGATTGGCCGCGCTGCGATTGGTTATCCGTGGATTTTTAATGAAATCAAACATTATGCTGCCACGGGAACTCATTTACCAAAACCCACTATTGAAGACCGAGTGGAAGCCGCCAGAAATCACTTGCAATGGGCGATGGATTGGAAAGGACAACACCTAGGGATCATTGAAACACGAAGACATTACACCAATTACTTTAAAGGATTACCGAACTTTAAAGAATACCGAACGCAAATGGTGACCAGTGAAGATCCGAACTATATTTTCGAAACGTTTGATGCGGTTTTGGAGAAGTTTAGCGGGATGGAACTACTGTAAAAAGGGTGTTGAAAAAACTACAAACGTTATAGTTTACGAAAATTTGCGTTAGGGATTACTTCACCAAGTTTTTATTTTTAGGGGTGTTCAGTGAATGCTACGCATTTGCAGCATTTTTGTTTGAGCTCTTTTTTGTGGAGTTTACGTAGCAAAAAAAGCGAGTGCGAAACGCCCGACCCGCAGGGACACGCCCGATTAAAAATCCTCTAATAATTTTTTGGTCACCCGACTGGATGCTATCCAAGAGGCTAAAAAGCCCAGCGATAGAATCGTTGCGAAAACAATCAGCACGTTTTCTATGGAGAAAATCACCGGATAGGCTAGTGTGGGTGTGATCATAATGAGCTGGGATTTTTGTTGCACCAGGACAAGGATGATGCCCAATGCGAGACCGATGCTTCCCCCAATTATACTCAATAAGGTGCCTTGTAGCAAAAATATTTTTCTCAAATCACGAACATCTGTCCCGAGATTGAATAGCGTTTTCAAATTGGTTTTTTTATCGAGAATCATCATAATCAGTGCGCCAATTAGGTTGAAAAGCGCCACAACAATCACCAAGGTGAAGATGAGGTAAACGGCAATGTTTTCGGTATTGAGCATTTTATACAAACTATCGTTGAGTTGGGCTCTATTTTTTATAGTGACTTTATCGTGAAAAACATTTTGGAGTTCCTGAATAATGACGCTTTCATTAGCGTTCGGGAGCATTTTGAATTCGATCCCAGAAATTTGATTGGGTTTAAATTCTAGTAAACTTTGAGTGAGACCTAGATCGGCAAAAACAAATTTGGAGTCGAGATCTTCGCTGATGGCATAAATTCCAACGGGAGCTAATTTGGATTTATTGAAGGCCCCTTCCGCCGTTTCAATAGTTCCGTTTCCAGGTTTTGGAACAAACACTTCGAACAGATTGTTAAAATCGAACAAGCCCAAAGATAATTTTTGACAAATGCCATATCCCACGACGACTTGATTGGTGTTGGGTTGCAGCCATTCGCCTTGATAAATGTCTTTTTTTACAGGATTTACGTGGCTAAAAAGAGAGTCAACCCCTTTGATATAGGTGACTTGTTCTTTGTTGTCGAAGAGAAACAATACGCGCTCTTCTATGATTTTGCTGGATGCTTTAATGCCTTTTATTTGGTGTATTTGCCCTTCTTGTTCGGGAGAAATGAAGAATGATTTTCCGGAAGTTGGTGTAATTTTAATATCGGGATCAAAGTCGTTACTGAAGGACAAACTGAAATCTTTCAACCCGCTAAAAACAGATAATACCACGAATAAAGCCATAGCACCAACGATAATTCCGACTGAAGCAATGCCGTTAATAATGTTGATGGCATTATTTTTACTGGCGCTTCGGAGGTAGCGTTTGGCTATGTATAGAGGGAAATTCAAATTACGATTTTCTACGTCGTTCTAATAGGTCTCGGTTTTCGATTGGATTTTCTTTGGCCGATAACGCATGGTCGATTTTTTCGATATAGTCTAAAGAGTCATCAATAAAGAATGTAAGGTTTGGCACTTTGCGCAACTGCAAGCGCACTCGTTGCGACAAATCGTGTTTGATTAATGCCGAATTCGATTTGATAGCGGCAAGTGTTTCTTTAGCTTTTTCTTGAGGAAAAATACTTAAATGCACTGTAGCCACCGATAAATCAGTAGTTACGCTCACTTTAGATACGGAGATAATTAAATTGGAAATCCCATTTTTTCGTACTTCACCTTGCAGGATGTCTACCAAATCTTTTTGAATTACACCGCCTATTTTTTTCTGTCTGTTCGTTTCCATGAGGCAAAAATACAATTTTTAAATTTAGTTGTTTGTTTTTTGTCAATAGGAGAAAACTAGCAGGCATCCCAAGGATATTCCTTTGGATTTATGATGCAATTTGAAAAAAACTTTGCGAACTTTGCGGTAAAACAAATCCAATGCAAAAAATAGAACATATCGGTATCGCCGTAAAAGATTTGGAGGTGTCAAACCTTATTTTTGAAAAGCTGTTCGGTGCACCACCTTATAAATCGGAAGAAGTAGTAAGCGAGGGCGTAAAAACTTCTTTTTTTAAAAGCGGACCTAATAAAATTGAGCTTTTGGAAGCAACGAATCCGGACAGTCCTATTGCAAAATTCATAGAAAAAAAGGGGGAAGGCATGCATCACATTGCTTTTGACGTAGAGGATATTGTTGCAGAAATAAATCGTTTGAAAGCGGAAGGATTTGTGGTTTTAAATGAAATTCCCAAAAAAGGAGCCGATAATAAACTAGTTGTTTTTTTGCATCCCAAAACAACGAATGGTGTTTTAATAGAATTGTGTCAAGAAATTTCAGAATAGTTTTATAGCGATTGCGCTAATTTGACAGACAAAATTCTATAAAAAAATAGTTGCAAAAAATCAAAAATTGTAGTAATATTGCAACCTCATAATCGGTCCTATAGCTCATTCGGTTAGAGCAACTGACTCATAATCAGTAGGTGCTTGGTTCGATTCCAAGTGGGACCACAA
>CALPUN020000133.1 GCA_943326765.2 Bifidobacterium breve
GTTCAGGATAAGAACTACTCAACGATAGGTCATATAAAATCAGATGGAAGTGTACAAGACAAGAATTATTCAACCATAGGCTATGCCAAAGGAATTGACATGTATTGGTCAGCAGTGACATTCTTCTTTTTTGATTTCTAATTGAACACAATTGCGCCTACTAAATTCATGGTGTAATGCATCATTGAAAGCCCAGCATGTCAAACATGAAAACATTAAAATGGATTGCTACTGCAAATTGTTTTCAGTTTGTTTTTTATAATAGAATGTGCTATCGGGTTTTAAACAATCACTATTTGATGTATCTATCTGAAAAATCATCTTTCAAATCTACGCCAGATAGTTTTTTATGTAACATCTCGTCTATTAAATAGGCCAATTTCATGGCTGCAAATTCATAAGACAACCCTTCACTTTGTATGTTTGAAATACAATTTCTTGTTTCATCGGTATTCCCTTTTTTGGGATGATAAGTAATATAGGCACCCATACTTGTTGGCGAACTTAAACCGGGTCTTTCGCCTATTAAAATTAAAGCAATACTGGAATTTAGCATTTCTCCAATTTCATCTGATATAGCAACTCTGCCATATTTTACGATAATAATCGGGGATAGCGTCTTGAATTTTAATTTTGGAAGTAAGTGCGCTATTAGTTTTACAGCATGAATATTTACTGCTTCAGCGGATAATCCATCTGCAATGATAATGGATAAGGTGGTGTTTTTTTCAGGACAATCTTCCAGTTTTTTTAGGCTCATTTCATTAAGAAGCCTTCCAATATTCGGGTTTTTAAGATAGTCAGTCTCGTTAGTTATTTGGCTTTGTACTAAAATGCTATTTAAACTAAGTTTTTTCACATCTTCAACCAAATTTAAGATGTCTAATTCCGTGTTTATAGCATCTTTTGCCAGTGCATGTGCCATTCGAAACTCTAAAACCTTATTGGTTGGTAAGGAATTTCCCGATCGGCCAAGTGCAATTCTTGCATTCGTATATTTTTTTAAAAGATGCCAATTGTCCAACTCCATAAATACAATTATTTAGTGATTACTGCTAATAATTTGTGTTGACTTTTAAGGGGTAAAAGTTCATTATTATGATTCATTATCCCATTATTGATTAACCATTCTTCAAATTCGGGGGCTGGTTTAAGTCCAAGAAGTTTTCTGATGTATAAAGCATCATGAAAGGAAGTGCTTTGATAATTCAGCATAATATCATCTGCTCCAGGAATTCCCATTATAAAATTGCATCCGGCGGTTCCTAAAAGCGTTAATAAGGTATCCATATCATCTTGGTCTGCTTCGGCATGATTGGTATAGCAAATATCGCAACCCATTGGAAGCCCCATAATTTTAGCGCAAAAATGATCTTCAAGACCTGCTCTAATAATCTGTTTCCCATTATATAAATATTCCGGGCCAATAAAGCCCACTACTGAATTTATTAAAAAAGGATTGAATTCACGCGCTACGGCATAGGAACGCGCTTCTAAAGTTTGTTGGTCAATTCCATGATTGGAGTTAGAAGAAAGCGAACTGCCTTGTCCTGTTTCAAAATACATTACATTACTCCCTATCGTGCCTCTAGATAACGATTGTGCCGCCTCATTCCCTTCTTTTAACATTGATAAATTGATGCCGAAACTTTTATTTGTTTTCTCCGTTCCACCAATGGATTGAAAGACTAAATCTACGGGTGCCCCTTTCTCTATAGCCTTTATGGTGTTGGTTATGTGGCTAAGAATACAAGTCTGTGTTGGAATTTTAAATTGCTGTCTCATATCGTCCAGCATTTTTAATAATTTTATTTGGGTATTAATATTATCAAAAGCAGGATTGATGCCTATAAGTGCATCGCCACTTCCGTAAAAAAGACCGTCAACTACTGAGGCAAGTATTCCGTTAACGTCGTCTGTTGGATGATTCGGTTGAAGTCGAGTAGATAAATGACCCTTTAATCCAACGGTACTTCTAAATTTAGTGATTACTTCACATTTTGAACTTACAAGAATCAAATCTTGTAGGCTCATAATTTTAGAAACGGCCGCAGCAATTTCGGGAGTAATTGATTTTTGTATATAAGTTAATTCTTCTTTTTGTATTTTATTATCGAGTAAATAATCCCGAAAATCACCTACGGTTAAATGGGAGATACTTTTAAAACCCTCCTTATCATGACTATCAAAAATCAATCGAGTGACTTCATCCGTTTCATAGGGAATCAACGGTTTATTTAAAAATTCACCCAATGGAATTTCCGCTAGTGCCATTTGTGCGGCCACGCGTTCCTTATAGGATTTTGCGGCAATTCCCGCCAATACATCTCCAGAACGCAGCGGTGTAGCTTTGGCCATTAATTCGGCTAGCGTATCGAAAACATAAACAATATTATTTACCGTGTGTTTGTACATTGATTTATAAAGTCTTATCCGACCATAGGGTCATTTATAATAGTTATTTCGGTTTATAAAATATTTTGAACAAGAGGTACCCTAAAGCGACTGTTCCAAAATACAATAAAGCCAAAACCGGATTGAAATAACTCATGGTAATGATGGATAACAAACCTATTAACAAGGCTGTTATTGGCAGAATTGGATAAAAAGGCACCACAAACGGTCTTTCTAAATTGGGTTCCGTTTTTCGCAATTTCAGTAACGCTATCATAGAAATAATATATAAAGTAAGTGCTCCAAAAACAGCGACAGTTATTATTTCCCCCGTTTTATTAGTAAACAAAGCTGCAATTCCAAGAATCATATTTACGATTAGGGCATTGGTAGGGGTTGAAAATTTTGTGTTTATTTTCCCTAAAAATTTTGGCGCATAATTTATTTTCCCCAATTCCATAGTGGCTCTTCCTCCGGCAAGAATTAATCCGTGAAAGGATGCTATCAGTCCAAAAAGGCCCACGCCAATAATTAATTGGTACATTAAACTGTCTTTTGATACCGCCATTGCCATTGCTAAAGGAAGCGGCGAGTCGGATAAACTTCCGTCTGCTTTGTAAACAATTTCCTCCCAACCACCTACGCCAATTGCAGCAACAAATACCATAACACATAAGAGCACCAGAGTTAGCATAGCGCTTCCAAATCCTTTGGTGATATCTTTTTGAGGATTTATAGTCTCTTCGGCAACATTGGCAACGCCTTCAATCCCGAGGAAAAACCAAATCGCAAAAGGAATAGCGGCAAAAACGCCACCCCAACCATTTATGCTTGCATTTTTTGTGAAGTTATCTGCGGAAAAATGTGGAATTGTTATTCCGAAAAAAAGCAATAATTCTGCAACAGCAAGGATGGTAATAAAAAACTCAAAAGTGGCCGCTATTTTTACACCCAATACATTTAGGGTTGTAAATAATAAGTAAATCAGAATGGCAGTTTGTAAAATTGGAATTTGAGGAAAGGAAAGATTTAAATAGGCTCCGATTGCAATAGCAATTGCGGGAGGGGCAAATACAAATTCAATAACTTGCGCTAGTCCTGTAATAAATCCGATATCTTTTCCTAATGCTCGGTTTGCATAATCGAAACCACCACCCGCCTTAGGGATTGCGCAAGATAATTCGCAATAGGAAAAGCTAAAACAGACATACATAATGGTGATGATGAACGTGGCAATTGCCATTCCAAAAGTACCTCCTTTTTCAAGGCCTAAATTCCAACCAAAATACATTCCAGATATCACATATCCTACGCCAAGCCCCCATAGTAGTTTTGGGGAAAGTGTTTTCTTAAGGTGTACATTCATAAAATTGCTATTAATTGCATGCCAATGTAATATTTAAATAACCCGTTGGGTGTTGTTATTTAACTAAAAAATAGGGATTAGATAATAATTAAGATACTGAAATTCAGCATATTGAACTTGTAAAACAAACAATAGCTATTTCAAATATAATAAAAAATTATTTAAGGGTTTTAGAAGGGATAAGTTCTTCGAATGGGAAATTAGAATTCAAATTAGATGTTGGTAGAAAACAAAAAATGTCGGATTTAGAGTCTAATTATTGGTTCACATAGCTGTAATTTGCTATTCTAAAATGAAAGGCCTTACTAATTCTAATAAAATTAGGTTTCTATGGGGTAGAAAAATAAAAAATGAATTACACCGAACGGGTATTTTTAATTTATAAGTTTATTTTTGTGCGTTATAATGACTCAATGGATACTATTTTAATGGGATATTATACAAGTACATAACCCAATAACGCCTTCCTTCCACATGAAAATTATTATCCTTACCCCAATGGAAATAGAACAAGAGAAAGTACATACTGCTTTGTCTCGAATTCCTGATTTGAAACATAAGTATGAAGTTGTAGTATCGGGCATTGGCAGGGAGAGCGTAGCTAAAGCATTTATGCATTTACCCCCTCATGATGTTTGTATTTTAATGGGTTTTGCCGCTTTAGTAGGAAAAGAAAAAGAGTTGCCTTTGCATTTTGAATTAGGAAAACCTATAGAAATTACAAATTGCTCTTTATATGGTTATGAAGGAGGTTTATTTGAAAATGGGAAAGCAATAGTGTGTGAGCCAAAATTGAATCTCCCTTGTTTATCCTCGCTGACTTCTGATAAATTTGTACGAACAACCGATTTAGCAGCACTAACAGTGGTAAACATGGAAGATTATACTTTTATGTATTTAAAAAAACCACAAGATTTTATTATCCGAATAATTTCTGATTTCCTTCCTCACGAAAAAGAAATAGATTTTTTTGAGGAAGTTAAAGCAATCGATTTTTTTGAAGCCATGCAATTGGTTGATATCCATCTTTAAACGAATAACTCTTCCAAGAGTAGTTCGTTAAAAATTAATGACGCTGTATGATTTTTATATACATTTGAAAAATAAGCATTACTAAGTATGAATGGTAAAGAAATAGTTCAAAAACTGGGATTACTAGAGCATCCTGAAGGTGGGTTTTATAAAGAAACGTATAGGTCTTCAAGTTCTATAGAAACCGATCAAAACACAATCAGAAATATAAGTACTGCCATTTATTTTCTGCTTGAAAATGACAATATATCTTTATTTCATCGGATTCAATCAGACGAGTTGTGGTTTTTTCATCAAGGAGAACCATTAGAAATTGTATTTATAAAAGAGGGTGTTTTAAACACAATTGTTTTGGGAAATAGCTTTGAAAATGGGGAAGTGCCTCAAGCAACAATTCCTGCCAATACCTGGTTTGCTTCCAATGTTAAGCATCGTAAAGGATATTCTTTTGTTAGTTGCACTGTCGCGCCAGGATTTGACTTCGCAGATTTTGAATTGGCTTCGAGAGAAAATCTATTACAAGAATTCCCTCACTTGAAAGAAACAATTCAAAAATTCACCAAGTGAAACGCTTATTTTCGGATACAATATTTACTAAATAAATTTCAGGTGTTTTTGTATTTAAAAAAGATGTAAAACTCGTCTAAATCCGCCAAAACGTTAGATTTTTTCTCTAGATAAAGTACATTAAAAGTCCGTAAGAATATTGTTAATCAATATATTACGGGCTTTTTTATTGCTTGTTTATCCAATCATTCGCCAACCAATTAAAAAATTGTATTTTTTTAATATTGTGTAATGGATTGTTATTTATTTTAAAGGCAAGATATTACTTAGGTAAAGTGAAATAAAATGTAGTACCTACGTTTAATTTTGATTCAAACCAAATTTTACCACCTGCCGTCTCGATTATTTTTTTGATAATTGACAATCCAATACCGCTAGAATCTGTTCTGTTATTTAGTTTTTTAAAGACTTGAAAAATATATTCAAAATGTTCTTTGGCGATACCTATGCCGTTGTCTTCAATTGAAAATAGTATAAATTCATTTTGATCTTCCCAATCAATATTAACAAAGCTATTTTTCTTGGGATCTCTATATTTGTAGGTGTTTTCAATTAAATTTTGAAAGACCTGTTTGGTTTTAGTATTGTTTAATTTAATAATTGGCAGCGGCTTAAGTATGTTTATACTAACACTTTTTATCTTGTGAATATCTATATTCATTATAATGCTCTCAACAACCAACTGTGTTTCAGATTTATTGTCTTCTTTTTGAGAGGATCTAATTTCAGAATATTGTAAAGTGCTTGAAATTAGCTGATTCATATCAATTATAGAGTCGTTAATGATAGAAATATATTCTAAGCTATCCTTGCTTAATTTACCCTCATTATCTTCTTTAATCCAATCGACACAAGATGCAATACTATGTAAAGGTGTTTTAAGATCGTGTGACACTATATGGGCGTAATTAGAAAGTTCAATGTTACTCTCCTTTAAGTCTGAAATTAATTTTTCGTTTTTA
>CALPUN020000134.1 GCA_943326765.2 Bifidobacterium breve
AAGGAACGGGTAACATGGAATTGCAATTGGATCGTAAGATTGCGAACAAACGTATTTTCCCGGCCATCGATTTAACCTCGTCGAGCACTCGAAGAGATGATTTATTATTGGATGAAAAAACCTTGCAACGCATGTGGATTATGAGAAAATACTTGTCGGATATGAATCCGGTAGAAGCTATGGACTTCATCAACGATCGTTTCAAAAAGACTAGAAACAACGAAGAGTTTTTGATTTCTATGAATGATTAAGCTTCTTATTTTGTGAATAAAAAAAAGTCCCAATTGGGACTTTTTTTATATAGAAACTTTTAAATATTAGTTCACTAGTATTTTTTTAGTTACCGATTGTTGGTTAGAACCTAGTTTTAAGAAATAAAAGCCCGAAGGTAAATTCTCTAAAGTGTAGGTTTTATTTTCAAAAACAGGATATTGAATTTTTTGCAATACTTGACCGTTAATGGTAATTACTTGAATCGTTTCAATAGCATTCTCGCAAGTGATGCTTACTTTATGGTTATTGGTTGGATTTGGAAATACAGCCACGGAAGACAAAGCCTCAAAAGAGGTTGTTGCTAATGGATCGCCCCAAATTTTACTTACAAAAGTATTGTCATCGATATACGGATTTCTGTTCGCTTGTCGAACATAGATGGCATTGTTTCTCGCGACTTCTCTAGGGCTAACGGGGTCTAGTTGATTCCATGTTAGCAAAATGTTTAAGAAAGTCGGATTAAATACTTGATCCGAAGTTCCGTTTAACATTGGATAAGAATAGCCAACAACGACATTTTCGTACCGGGTTGCAAAATAAAGCAAACATCTAGCAATATCCCCTTTAAATTCATCTATAGGTTCAAATACCACACCAGCATATCCTGAGGAATACCCTGAATTTAAGTTTTGCCCGAGTTTAGAACCGTTGGTAGAAGTGAAGGTTGCAGAATTTACTTTTCCAAAAGGAGTATCACCTCGAACTCCGTTAATATGTTTGTCAGCGGGTACTACGAAATGAGCATCGGAATACATTGGAGTTGTAGCGTTAAAAACAGATTGCGGAATTAAATGTTCTCGGTTGTAGCGCTCGCATTCGTTGTTTCCAAGCGTTCCATCGTCTTGGTTGATTCCGTAGGTGAATTCACATTCTGGTCCCGTTGGATTTTCGGTATACATGTCTAACATTGTTCCGTTATTTTCATAAAAGAAGTCTTTGTCAGAGTTAGTGTAGGTAGTGTAAAGGCCACCATAACCTCGGTCGGTGTGACCTTTAATGATATTGTATAATTGTGTTTTTAGAACATACCCTGCACCAGTAGCAGTGTTATAATAACCCGTAGGGGGTTGTGAAAACCCAAAAGAGACACAAAGTAAAAGTAGTATAAGGAATATTTTTTTCATTGATTTTGAATGCTGTTAATTTGTTTTTCTTTCTAGCAACGCCATGTAAAAACCATCAAATCCTGACTCTGAAGCTAGAATTTTCGAATCTTTGACAAAAGTAAAATTTTTACCATTATCGGTTGTTAAGAATTTTTTTATTTGTTCTTGGTTTTCAGAAGGTAAAATGGAACAAGTAGCATACACTAATTTGCCGCCAGGTTTTACGATTTTGGAATAATTTTCTAAAACTTCCGCTTGGACTTTCTTGATGTTATCTATAAATTCGGGTTGTAATTTCCACTTTGCATCAGGGTTTCTTTTTAAAACACCTAAACCGCTACATGGCGCGTCAATCAAAACTCGATCGGCTTTTTCGTGCAATTTTTTGATCACTTTTGTAGTATCGATGATGCGGTATTCGATGTTGAAGGCTCCGTTTCTTTTGGCTCGCAGTTTTAATTGTTTCAATTTGCTTTCATACAAATCCATGGCGATCAATTGTCCTTTGTTTTCCATCAAGGAAGCGATGTGCAGTGTTTTTCCACCTGCTCCTGCGCAAGTATCCACAACGCGCATTCCGGGTTTTACATCTAAAAAGGCAGCAACTAATTGCGAATTGGCATCTTGAACTTCAAAAAAACCAGCTTTAAAGGCATCCGTTAAGAACACATTTGCTCTTTCTTTTAGAACCAGCGCATCGGGTTGGTCTTTTAGGAAATCGGTTTCGATATTCAAATCCATTAAGATTGCTCTTAGTTTTTCCTTCGTGGTTTTTAGAGTATTGACTCTTAAAATCACTTTGGCGGGTTGGTTTTGTGCTGTGATTTCAGTCGACCAAACTTTTTCTCCTAATTCTTTGACTCCTAATTCGTCCATCCAATCGGGAATGGATTCTTTAAAAGTTCTTATTTTTGAAAGTTCGTCGAAACGGCCTTTAATTTTACGTTCTGGAGTTCCTTCAAGTTGTCTCCAATCGGGAATAGGATAGCCCCGTAAAACGGCCCATACGGCAAAAATTCTCCAAAGATTGTCGCGATCGAAAGGTTCTTTTACTTCGGCAATTTCGGAGTATAATCGTTTCCATCGTACAATTTCATAGATGGTTTCGGCAACAAATTTTCTATCGGAGCTTCCCCAACGTTTGTCTTTTTTTAAAGCTCTAGCGACTACCTTATCGGCATATTCCCCCTCATTAAATATAGCATTTAGGGAATCAATAGTAGTGTAAACTAAATTTCGGTGTAATCTCATTTTAAACAATTGAGGTGCAAAGGTACTATTAAAAGGTGAATGAAAAATATATTACTACGCAAAGGTTTTTGGATTTAAGATGCATTTGTGATACTTTTACTTGGAGCTGTTTCAAAATATATAAATAATAGAATTAATTTTATGGAAAATAGAGATAAGACGCAACAGAGAATGTTTCTTTTGGTTATTTATTTTATAGTTTTTATTAGTGGTACTTTGATGCAAGCTCAGCCATATGCTATTGGACATACCACTATTACTATTGTAGATTCTTCTCGTGGAAATCGAAGTATCTCCACAGAAATTTATTATCCAGCCGACGCAGCTGGAATTAATGTGCCCATGAGTACGCTCAACAATGAAAAATTCCCAGTCTTAATATTTGGGCATGGCTTTTTAATGACTTGGGACGCTTATCAAAATATTTGGGAGTCTCTAGTTCCGAGGGGTTTTATTATGGCATTTCCAAAAACGGAGGGGAGTATCTCTCCTTCCCATCTGGAATACGGGAAAGATTTAGCGTATGTTTCCAATCAGGTTTACAATCTAAGTTTGCTTGCCAATACTATTTTTACTAATAGAGTGAGTCTCATGAATGCTGTTATGGGGCACAGTATGGGCGGTGGGGCAGCTTTTTTAGCGGCACAATTGAATCCGAACATCAAGACAATAGTGACTTTATCGGCTGCAGAAACCACTCCATCAGCAGTCACGGCTGCCACAAGTTTAACCATTCCAGCTTTAGTAGTAGCAGGTGCGAACGATTGTGTGACACCGCCGGATGCCAATCAATTGTTGCTGTATGACGCTTTGAACAGCGCTTGCAAAACGTATGTGAGTATTCTTGGAGGAAGTCACTGTCAGATGGCTAACAGTAACTTTTTTTGCAATTTTGGAGAAAGTACTTGTACGCCCCAACCTACGATTACTACTTCGGTTCAACATACGGTCATCAATGATTATTTAGTAAAATGGTTGCTGGCAGAATTGAAATCGGATTGTGTTTCGGGAGCAGCAATGGATGTTCTTATTGAAAATGATCCTCGAATTACCTTTCAAAAAACCTGCTTACAATGCTCAAATCTTTCTGAAACTTCGAATACTCTAGTTGAAGAGTTTAAAATTTATCCGATTCCTTTTGGTGAAAATCTTCACATAGAGTGTCACAACGAGGGACTTTTTGAGTTTTTACTTTACGATGCTTCGGGGAAGAAATTATTCAGTAAATCCTTTTCAAAAAAGGAAATAATAAGAACTTCCGAATTGGCTTCGGGCGTTTATTTTTATAAAATCATCCAAGCTAATCAAGTTTTAAAAAGCGCTAAAATTGTAAAGGAATAAAAAGTAAACGTATTAGTTTATTCGAGTTAAAGTGATTTTTTCGGGTGGATGCAATACCATTGGGAATTTTTCAATTTTGACAGAGCTACTGTCCAAACCAAATCCGTTTTCTTCAGACAAACTGAATTTTTTGATAAGGAAATACGTATTCATAATGACTTTTTCATGCCACAATAAGTCGCTGTCGTTTGACAGGAACTTTTCAGACAACACGAATTTAAAGTCGCCTAAAATGTTGTTTTTATTTAAGGATTCATAGCGGCTAGTGACGTCTACTTCTCCATTTTTCACCATGTCGGTTAAAACTTCTTTGAACATCAAATTGATTTTGGTAGGTTCTCTAAACCCTAAATTGAAATCGATTCGGAATAAATCATCTTTGATAACCTCAGTTACTTTATATTCGGAACGATAAGGTTCGCTCAAGATGTTCACATGTACAAACCAATAAATGTCTGCTCTCTTAGGGCGTTTTTGCAATATAGAATACATTACTTTTTCTTCGATTTCATCAGTTCTTCCCGCATTAGTCATATAAACTAAGTGCGTCGCATATTTTGGGATAGACAAATCGACGCTTAATTCGGCTAATACTTTTTTGTAGTTATCAATTTTTACAAATTTGGTGTAGTTTTTACTAATTTGTTTCGCCATATACCAAGTGGTCATAATGGAAATTAAAGCAATTGCGATGAATAAGGTTACATAACCTCCATCAGCAAATTTAGTAATATTGGCCACAAAAAAACTAAATTCAATAACTAAATAAATGGTTATTAAAGGAAAAATAATATACCATTTTACCCTTTTTAGAATCAAGTAAAAATTGAGTAAAACAGTTGTCATAATCATGCATAATATGATAGCTAAACCATACGCATGTTCCATGTTACTGGATTCTTCAAAATGAAGTACGATACCGATACAACCTAACAGCAATAACCAATTGATAGAAGGAATATAAAGTTGCCCTTTTAATTCTGTTGGGTATTTAATCTTAACTTTTGGCCAAAAATTCAATCGCATGGCTTCATTGATTAATGTAAACGAACCACTGATCAAAGCTTGCGAGGCAATAACGGCGGCTAAGGTGGCGATGACAATTCCAAAAGGTTGAAACCAACTTGCCATGGACAAATAAAAAGGGTTCGCATTAGAACCACCTAAACTACGGAGCGTTTCTCCTTCATGTTGAATCAGGTAAGCTGCTTGTCCGAAATAATTTAAAATCAAAGTGATTTTTACAAAAATCCAACTAATACGAATGTTTTTTCGACCACAATGACCCATGTCGGAGTATAAAGCTTCCGCTCCCGTGGTACATAAAAATACGAAGCCTAGTACAAAAAAACCTTCTGGATTAATCCCGCTATCTGCTATTAATAAATGGTAGGCGTAATAAGGGTTGATTGCTTTAAGAACTATTAAATTACTAGATATTTGTATGATACCAAGAATTCCTAACATCAAAAACCAAATAAACATTACTGGGGCAAAGAACTTACCGACAAGTTTAGTTCCGAACTGTTGGATTGTGAATAGAATCACAAGGATTCCTATAACAATAGGAATGGTATTTAATTGAGGATAAAAGGTACGAATTCCTTCGACAGCTGAGGAAACGGATATGGGCGGAGTGATGATTCCATCGGCTAATAAAGCACTTCCTCCAATTATAGCAGGTATAATCAACCACTTTATTTTGGTCCGCTTTACTAAAGCATATAGAGCAAAAATCCCCCCTTCTCCGTGATTGTCTGCACTAAGTGTTATTAATACATATTTGATGGTGGTTTGTAAAGTAAGTGTCCAGAATACTAAGGATATTCCTCCTAAAACAAGGTCTCTGTTAATTGCAAAATCAAGCCCAAGAATCGCTTTCATTACATACAACGGGGAAGTTCCGATGTCTCCATAAATAATCCCTAAAGAAATTAGTAAACCGCCAAGCGTTAATTTACTGTGAAGACCGTGATGTTGAGAGCTCATAAAAAACTATTAAAAAAAGAGTACAAATTTACTATTATTAATGTCTTATAGTGAAAAAACAGAATAAATTTTAGAGTACTACTTAAAAAAAACACACACCCTTATGAAAGAGTGTGTGTTTATAAAAATGGATTGTTTAAATTATCGTCTGTTTCCTTTGGAATTGGAGCTTACGGAAGAGTTGCTGTTTCTAGTATTTGGGTTACTCCGAACGCTTTCCTCATTTCTAATGCACTACTGAAATGATTTCGGACATACGGGATAAAAATAGTGGAGTCGATTTACATACCATTCGGTTTATAAATAAAACAATTGCT
>CALPUN020000135.1 GCA_943326765.2 Bifidobacterium breve
CGTTACTATAGCACCAGGTGTTCCGGTAAAAGTTACCGTTGCAGAAGTTCCTGGACAAATGGTTGTTGTTCCTGAAATTGTGGCCGTAGGTAAAGGCATAACATTTATGGTTGTTGAACCTACTAGCGGTTGAGTGCAACCATATGAAGTGACACTCACTAAAGTATAAATTGTATTAACTGTTATTGGAAACGAAGTAAGTGAGCTATTTCCAGTAGCATCCAAAACAATGGTTTGCGCTGTTCCCCCATTTACATTATACGTTACCGTAGCATTTGGTGTTCCTGTAATATTCACCCATGCTTGTTCTCCAGCACAAATGGTTGTGAATGCTGGATAAATTATTGCCGTAGGTAAAGGATTAACCGTTACAGTAATTTGCAACCTAGTAGTACTTTCAACACCTGCTACAGTTTGACTAGCATAATATGAAGTATTATTTATCAAAGTAGTTGTACTTGGCAAAACACTTCCTCCAGAAGCTGCCGCATACCATTTAATATTAGTACCGGTAACTTGAATATTAGCTAAAGTCATTCCGGCACAAAAAGTTTGAGAAGGGTTGCCTGTAGGAGGATTGGTTACTAAACTAGTTGCACTATTATTTTTAGCATTCCACAAAGAGAAAGTGGTATTGCTCCCTTTGGCTATTGCTAAAGTCGTAAATAAGAATGTTATTGCTATAAGATGTAATTTATTTTTCATTAGAGGATGTTTAAAATAAAGAGGGATGTGATATTAAATAAAGTGGCTACTTCTTTATTGTTTTGAGATAGTCATTTTTTTATAGAGATGTTATTTTTTTTAGCTCCAGAATGGTTGCTGTAGGATTTTCCGATTTAAAAACAAAGTTGCCAGTTACCAAAACATCGGCGCCAGCGGTCACTAATTGTTTTGCATTTTTATTGGTAACCCCACCATCAATTTCAATTAGGGTATTGGCATTCTTTCTTTGAATCAAGGCTTTTAATTTTTCTACTTTGGCGTAAGTGTTCTCGATAAATGATTGTCCGCCAAATCCAGGATTGACACTCATCAAGCAAACCAAATCAATGTCTTGAATCACGTCTTCTAAGAGGGCAATAGGGGTGTGTGGGTTGATTGCTACGCCAGCTTTCATGCCTTCGGCTTTAATCGCCTGTAGCGTTCGGTGCAGGTGCGGGCAAGCTTCGTAGTGAACGGTTAATATATTGGCCCCCAAATCAGCGAAAGCTTTGATATAACGATCCGGATCAACAATCATCAAATGCACATCGATGGTTTTATGGGCATGCTTGGTAATCGCTTCGAGAACGGGCATGCCGAAAGAGATGTTGGGAACAAAAACGCCATCCATGACATCAATGTGAAACCAATCGGCATCGCTGCTGTTGATCATTTCGATATCGCGTTGTAAATTGGCGAAATCGGCAGCTAAAATGGAGGGGGCAATTAGTGTGTTTTTCATGTGTGCTGAATTTATTTACCTCACAAATTTTTATTTGTTATAGGAGTTCAGTGAACTTTGTTACAGCATCTTTCAATACTGAAATTAGGTAATGTTGTTTGTGCAAATGTAAATTATAATTAAAGAATCTGAAACAAGTTCAGATTAAAAAATAAAACTCTGAAAACCCAAGCGAAGTGAACAGACTGGAGTTTTAGTTGCCATAAAAAAATAAAACTCCGGTAATCAGCCGGAGTTTCAATCATCAATAAAAAACGAACAGTTAATCAGACTGTTGTTGTTTTTTACTTATCCTAAATAAGTTTTTAATATTTTACTTCTCGAAGTGTGTTTCAATCTTCGGATGGCTTTTTCTTTAATTTGACGGACTCTTTCACGAGTTAAGTCGAAAGTTTCACCAATTTCTTCTAAAGTCATCGGATGTTGGTCGCCCAATCCGAAATACAAACGAACTACGTCAGCTTCTCTTGGGGTAAGGGTTTCTAAAGATCTTTCGATTTCAGTACGCAACGATTCGTGAATTAATTCTCTGTCCGGATTTGGAGATTCGCCAGAACGCAAAACGTCGTAAAGGTTTGAATCTTCTCCTTCAACAAGAGGGGCATCCATAGACAAGTGACGCCCAGAGTTTTTCATACTCTCTTTCACATCATTTACGGTCATGTCTAGCTCTTTGGCGATTTCCTCAGCAGAAGGCGGGCGTTCGTTAGATTGCTCTAATAAAGCATACATTTTGTTGATTTTATTAATAGAGCCAATTTTATTTAAAGGCAAACGAACGATACGAGATTGTTCTGCCAATGCTTGCAGAATTGATTGACGAATCCACCAAACGGCATAAGAAATAAATTTAAAACCACGCGTTTCATCAAAACGTTGTGCGGCTTTAATTAAACCTAAATTTCCTTCATTAATTAAATCGGGCAGTGTTAATCCTTGATTTTGGTATTGTTTGGCTACAGAAACCACAAACCGCAAATTGGCTTTGGTTAGTTTTTCTAGAGCTTTTTGATCACCCGCTTTGATTTTTTGTGCCAATTCTACTTCTTCGTCGGCGGTAATCAAATCTACTTTTCCAATTTCTTGCAAGTACTTGTCTAATGACGCAGTTTCACGATTCGTTACCTGCTTGGTGATTTTAAGTTGTCTCATGTTTTGTCTCCTTATTTTTAAAGTGTACAAGGCTTGTACGGCAGGTTAGGGAATAAAGTTACAAACGGAAGGAAAGTTTATTTTTATTTTTGCATTTAGCTCCGTTGAATCTTTGATTTGCCTGGGTGTCGGGCTGAATGCACTCGTTTTTTTTGTTTCAATACCTTACGTATAAAAAAGCTTTCTCAAGTGAAGTTGAACGAAGTAAAGGGAAACGCGGGCTGCCATCCCTAGTGCGAGCGTTAAATAGCCCCTTTACTTAAAAATAAAAAACCCCGATTCAAATTTATGAATCGGGGTTTTTTTATGGGTAGCCAAAAATATTATCTTCGGTCATCTCTTCTTGGTCCTCTGTCGTCACGTCTTTCAGGACGAGGGCCACGATCTTCTCTCGGAGGAGCATTTTCATCTCTCGGAGGTCTAGGCAAAAGCGCTTTTCTAGATACTTTTTCTTTTCTAGTTTTCGGATCAATCCCTAAGTATTTCACTTCAAAAACATCGCCCATATTCACCACATCAGTAACATTTTCAGTACGTTCCCAAGCTAATTCCGATACGTGTAACAACACTTCATTTCCTGGAGCATCGGTATATTCTACTACGGCACCAAAGTCAAGCAATTTGATTACTTTCACTTCATACGATTCGCCAAGAGTTGGTTTGAAAATGATCGAGTCGATTTTAGCTAATACGGCTGCAATTCCATCCGGATTAGTTCCTAAGATTTCAACCACACCTTGCTCATCCACTTCATTAATAACAATCGTACAACCGGTAGCTTTTTGCAATTCTTGAATTACTTTTCCACCAGGTCCGATTAAGGCACCAATGAATGCACCAGGAATAGTTCGCATGATGATTTTTGGAGCATATACTTTCACATCAGCTTTTGGCGTTGCCAATACTTCTGTTAATTTCCCTAAGATATGCAAACGTCCATCACGAGCTTGAGCCAAAGCTTGCTCCATGATTTCATATTTCAATCCATCAATCTTGATGTCCATTTGACAAGCTGTAATTCCTTCCGAAGTTCCGGTTACTTTAAAGTCCATGTCACCTAAGTGATCTTCATCACCTAAAATATCGGATAAAACTGCGAAACGATCTCCGTCTGTGATCAATCCCATTGCAATTCCAGAAACCGGACGAATCATTTGAATACCAGCATCCATTAAGGACAATGTTCCTGCACAAACGGTAGCCATTGAAGACGAACCATTCGATTCTAATACTTCAGAAACGATACGAATCGTATACGGACAATCGGTAGGAATCATGTTTTTTAACGCACGTTGTGCCAAGTTTCCGTGACCTACTTCTCTTCTGGAAGTTCCTCTTAACGGACGTGCTTCTCCTGTTGAAAATGGAGGGAAGTTATAATGCAAGTAGAATTTTTCTTCTCCTTGTTCTGATGGTGAATCAATTTGGTTGGCTTCTCTAGAAGTTCCTAAAGTAGCTGTAGCCAAAGCTTGCGTTTCTCCACGAGTAAACAAAGCCGAACCGTGAACGGATGGCAAATAATCTACTTCACACCAAATAGGTCTGATTTCTGTAGTTTTTCTTCCGTCAAGACGTGTTCCTAAATCCAAAGTTACGTTACGAACAGCTTCTTTATTGGTTTTGTAGAAATATTTAGAAACTAAATCTCCGTTTTCTGCCAATTCTTCTTCTGTAAATAAAGCTTTCACTTCTTCTTTTACCGCATCAAAGGCAGCAGAACGTTCGTGTTTAGCGGATCCTTTGCTTGCAATAGCATAAATTTTATCGTAAGCGGCTGCTTTTACTTTAGCGTAAATAGCATCGTCAGATTTTTCTTGGTCATACGTCCGAACTTGTTTTTTTCCAAACGCTGCTGCCAATCTTTCTTGCGCTGCAATTTGGTTTTTGATATGTTCGTGAGCAAATTTGATAGCTTCCACCATTTCGGCTTCTGAAATTTCTTTCATTTCACCTTCTACCATAGCGATAGAATCGGTTGAAGCTCCAATCATCATGTCGATATCCGACAATTCTAATTGAGCACGAGAGGGATTGATGATAAATTTTCCGTCAATTCTTCCCACTCTAGCTTCAGAAATTAAGGTTTCGAATGGAATGTCAGACAAAGCCAAAGCTGCCGAAGCCGCTAATCCTGCTAATGCATCTGGCATTACATCGTCATCATGCGACATCAACTGAATCATCACTTGAATTTCAGCATGATAGTCACTTGGGAAAAGCGGACGCAATACGCGATCTACTAATCTCATGGTTAGCACTTCGTTGTCACTTGGACGTGCTTCTCTTTTGAAGAAACCTCCTGGGAAACGACCTGCTGCCGCAAATTTTTCACGATAATCTACCGTCAATGGCAGAAAGTCGATACCTGGACTTGCTTTTCTTGCGGAGACAACTGTTCCTAAAATAACAGTATTTCCAATTCTAACTACTACAGAACCATCGGCTTGTTTAGCTAAACGACCTGTCTCGATTGTGATGCTTCTGCCATCACCTAAATCGATTTTTTCTACAAATAATTGTGGAATCATAAATTTTCCTTTTTTAATTTTACATTGGTTCTCTGCCTGTCGACAGAATAGTTGTGTTGTTGTAGTTGTTGTGTACCCAATGAAAAACCAAACTTTTTTTCTGCACTTCGTATAAAAAAAAAGAGGCGCGTGAGCACCTCTTTTTGTATTGATTATTTTCTAATATTCAATTCTTTGATAATCTCACGGTATCTGTTGATTTCTGTTTTCTTCAAGTAATCTAACAAACTTCTTCTTTTACCTACTAGTTTCACAAGAGAACGCTCGGTATTGTAATCGTGACGATTTTTTTTCAAGTGTTCGGTTAAGTGATTGATTCTAAATGTAAACAACGCAATCTGGCTTTCTGATTTTCCAGTGTTTGTTGCTTCTCCTCCGTGTTTAGCGAAGATTTCTGCTTTAACTTCTGATGTTAAGTACATGCTAATATTATTTAAATGATTATTATGTATGAACCGAGATTCTCTCAATTCGTGTGCAAAGGTAAACTTTATTTTTAAAGTTCCAAGTAATTTGCACGTTAATACAACTTCGCAATTTCGCTATTCACAAATTCTAAAAAGCGCTCGTCTTCTTCGGTAAATGGATCCAACACGTTCGAATCGATATCAATTTGACCAATGTTCTCGCCATTGACAAACAGTGGCACCACGATTTCAGATTTTACGGTGAAACTACAGGCGATATAGTTGTCTTGTGCTTGCACATCGGGCACGACAAAGTTTTGGTTGGAAACCGCGACTTGCCCGCAGATGCCTTTTCCGAAAGGAATTACGGTATGATCGGTTGGAGCGCCAACATATGGACCTAAATGTAACGTTTGTGTTTGGTGATTCGCAAAGTAAAAACCAACCCAGGTGTAATACTCTATATTGGATTCGAGCAATTGGCAAATTTGGAGTAGTTTCTCCTCGCTAGTGGCAGTGTCTTGCGACAGAATAGTTTGGACTTGTGGTTTTAGAGCTTCAAATGTCATAGTTCGTTCGATTTGCGTTAGGGATTGCAGTGGAAATCTCCCGAAAAGGAAAATAGATTTTTAA
>CALPUN020000136.1 GCA_943326765.2 Bifidobacterium breve
GGAGCCGTTGCAAGTAATAAAGTATACAACAACAGTACAGCTGCCACTATAACAGGAGCTACGCTTCAAGGAGTACTATCTCCCGATGTCGTAACAGTTTCTGGAGGCGGTACTTTTGCTTCTAAAGATGTGGCTAATGGTATTGCAGTTACCACAGCGTTAACGTTGGGTGGTACTAATGCCGGAAATTATAGCTTAACACAACCTAGCGGTTTAACGGCAAACATTACTCCATTAGGGTTAACGATCTCTGGACTTTCAGGAGTAAGCAGAGTGTATGATAGAACCACAACGGCTACTTTAGCAGGAACAGCTACTTTAGTAGGAGTACTTGGTTTGGATGCGGTATCGCTTACTAGTCCAACTAGTGTAACTTTTGCTTCGAAAACAGTAGGTACTGCTAAACCAATTACCGTATTAGGTTATGGTTTGAGTAGTGCTCAAGCCGGAAATTATACGGTAGCACAACCAACCGGACTTACCGCTGATATTACTACTTTCTCTGTTACTATTTTTAGTGCAGCAGCAACTAATAAATTGTTTGATGGCACTACAGCGGCTGTCATCACAGGAACTATTATCGGAACTTTAGGTGCTGATGCCGTTACTTTAAACGGTACCGGAACCTTTGCTTCTTCGGCAGTAGGATCTAGTATTGCCGTGACTTCTACCAGTACAGTAGGAGGTACTGATGGAGCGAACTATGTGATCAATCCACAACCAACAGGTTTGACCGCTAATATTACAGCGGCTCCAACAGTTTTAGCTTCTCAAGATTTTGAAGTAGCACCCGCTTCACCAACATTAACCTTTACCACTTCAGATGTCGCTACACCAGGAGCAAGTTCTGGTTTTTCTAGTGGTCAAACAGCCGCATCCACAACTGACTCCCCAGCACTTACCAATTTGTTTGCTAGTGGTGCTCGAGGGTATCGTTTTCAAGGGCCTAGTACAGGAACAGCATCAAGAACTTTAACATTTAGCACCGTTGATGCTTCTTCGTATAGCAATATTCAAGCTTCTTTTAGAGTAGCTGGAATGTCTATGGGATCGAATGCCAACGGAATTGATGGTGCTACTGGTACAACAATATTAGGCGCCTTAACTCCAGTTGATTTTGCTTTAATTGAAGTAAGCCCTGATGGAGGAACTACTTGGTATAAACAAGGAGTGGTGTCGGTAACTACTGCGAATTCCAATGTAAGATGGTCGTTTGCTCCAACAGGAGCTGGTAGTAAAGTATATGCTGCTGACGATACTTATTCCAGTTTTATAACAACAGGTACTGTTGCTATTACTACTGGCGCAACTGCCATTACTACGGCAACAATAACTTCACTTCCTTCTTCAGCTAATTTAAGAATAAGAATTACTTTAGAAACCAACTCTCCAAATGAATCTTGGATTATTGATGATGTCTTAATCACAGGAAATTTAGGGCCAGCCTGCACTACTCCAGATGTTTTATCTTCCCTATCTGCTTCTAATGGAAGTTCCGTATCAGTAGTAAACTGGTCTTACGGATCTTGCTACGATGAGGCTTTTGTAGTAGCGTCTACAAGTGCTTTTACTGGAGCTACTCCAACAGGTAATGGATCTACTTATACCGTAAACTCACAAAGTTTTACTGATGTTTCGAACAGTAGTTTTGATGGTGGAAAAATGGTTTACAAAGGAGCCCTTGGATCTGCAACCATTACGTCATTAACCAATGGAACTCCATATAACTTCAAAGTTTTTGTACGTAAAGGAACCAACTGGACATCAGGAGATCTTACTTCTGCTACACCCGTGGAGGCGTTTTATGTTTGGGATGCCGATGCGGCTACAACAACCGCTACAGGAGGAACAGGGACTTGGGATAGTTCAGCGACGAGCAATTGGAGAACTCCAAACGATACGGGTACTTTAGCACCTTGGAATACGAATGCAGGACCATTAAATGCTATATTAGGAGGGACTGCCGGAACCATTACTGTAAGTACAGGTATAACCAACACAACTCCTAATTTGTATGTAAATACAACAGGATATACGATTGCAATTTCAGGAACTGCGGCGATTACTTTACCAGCAATTACAACTGTTTTAGGAAATAATGTTGCTGCTACTATCGCGGCGAACGTAAACACCGTAACACCAGCAAGTGGAACTTTAAATCTTGGAAGTATTACCGGAACTGGAACTGCGGGAATTACGATTCCTTCTGCTCAAAATGTTTTAGGAGTGGCGCAACGAATCAATTTATCAAGAGCTAGCGGATCTATTGGCGTGCCCATTACGATTACTTCTGCTGGAGGAACAGGAACGGCTGCTATTGCTCAAATTGTAGCAACTGCTACCGGTACTAGTTTATCAAGCACTGCGACTATTACAAATAATACGGCTATTAAAACAGGTCTTGGAGCAACCAGCGGATCTGATATTACAGCCAACGGAGTTATCGCTGGTTCAGCGGATCTAATTTTTGCCGCTAGCCCAGCTGGTGGAGCTGGAACGGTTAACTTAAATGCAGCCAATACATATACTGGAGCTACTTTATTCAATTCGGCTACCGGAGGTGTCGTGAAGTTAGGAAATGCTAGTGCATTACCTGCTGCTACCAATGTTACCATGGGGTATTCAACCGGTAATGGAGGAATCTTAGATTTGAATGGTTTCAATCAAACTATAGCTTCATTGAGTAGTGGTTTAGGTGGCGGTTCTATTCGAAACAATGCGGTTGCAACCGATGCTACTTTAACTATCAATGGCGCTACATCTACCACTTTTGGTTTAGCGATTACCGATGGAACCAGTAAAATTGCACTCGTAAAATCGGGAGCCAGTAGCTTGACCCTTTCTTCAACATCCAATACCTATTCTGGTGGAACTAGAATTTCTGGTGGAACGCTTCAATTGGGTGCTGCTGGTGTTTTAGCCAATGGCGGTGCTTTAACTTTAAATGGCGGAACTTTTGATACCGCAGGTTTTACAGAAATAGTGGGAACTTTAAATGTAAATGCTCCTAGTTTTATGACTTTAGGCGCAGCAAACCATACTTTAACTTTCGCTAACAGTAGTGCTGTAACATGGGCAGGTGCTTCCTTAACCATTTCAGGTTGGAATGGAACAGCTGGTCAATCTAATGCAGCCGGTGGAAAAATTCAAGTAGGAGTAGGTGGTTTATCACCAGCTCAATTGGCTAAAATAGCCTTCACAGGACACTCTGGAACACCAATCATTTTGGCTTCGGGAGAATTAGTTCCTACAGGACCAATTTTGGCGATGACTGCAGGTTCTTTGAATCATGGTAGTGTGTGTGTGAATTCACCAGCAACGGCTATCGTGTATACTATCACTAATACTGGAGACACGGCAACCGGAGTTACGGTTACTTCTAATAGTACTGAATTTGTAGTGAGCAATGCTCCAATAACCGTTGCTGCTGGAAGCACTGCAACTTATACAGTAACATTTACGCCAAATACTGCTGGAGTTCGTAATGGAACGATTACCATCAGCACCGCTACACCAAATAGCAATAGTCCTGTGACTTCAGCTGTTTCTGGAACGGGAACTGCTAACGTTACTTATTATGCCGATACCGATACCGATGGCTTTGGTGATTTGGCAAGTCCAATACTATCTTGTTCTGGACAACCCGCTTTAACCGCTACAAACAGCACAGACTGTGCTCCAGCAGACGGAACAAAATGGAGATTGGGTAATTTCTACACCGATGCCGATAATGACGGATACAACAACGGGGCGCCTCAAACAGAATTATGTTACGGTAATAGTACGCCTACAGGCTATACCGCTTCGAATATCGGAACGGATTGTTTGGATTCTAATTTTGAAGTCAATCCAAACCATGTAGAAGTATTGGGTAATAGCGTTGATGATAATTGTGATGGGAACATTGATGAAGTAGCACCTACTTCTGCTGTAATCGCTACACAATGTGGTACTACGTTAACCGATTTATGGAACACTATTTATTGTGGTCAAGTGTCCGGAGCTCAAGGCTATCGTTTTGAAGTAACCCAAGTTGGGAATCCTTCCAATGTTAGAACGTATGATTCAGCAAACAACCGTTTCAATTTATTGAATTTGAGTGGCGTCACTACTTATGCTACCACCTACTCCATTCGCGTAGCAGTTAAAACGGCGCCTGGATTCTGGAGATCGTACAGTTCAACTTGTTCTGTAACGACTCCTGCAGTTCCGCCTACTACTTCTATTTCAAACCCTGCTTGTGGGATCACCTTGAGTAATATTGAGGCCACTATTTATTGCATTGCTGCATCAAACGCTACAGGGTATCGTTTCCGAGTGAGGGATGGAGTTACCACACGTTTAGTGGAAACGACAGTGAATCGATTCAGCTTAGTGAGTGCGAATGCCAATTTCGCTACTACGTATGCAGTTGACGTTCAATTGAAATTCGGAACTACATGGGAAACTACATGGGGATCGGTTTGTTCCTTTACAACACCATTAACTCCACGTACGTCGAATGTAATACCGTCACAATGTGGCATGAATATTACCAACTTATGGACAACCCTTTATGCAACTCAGGTATCTGTAGCTACTGGCTATCGTTTTGAAGTAACCAAAGGAGCACAAACGGTTTATTATGATACCCCAAATTCAAGATTTAGCTTGCGTAATATTACGGTTCCTGGATTTACAACAACGAATGCTAGTTATAGCATCCGAGTATCTATCAAGTTCAACAACATCTACCAAGCGTTTGGTACGCCTTGTACTATTACAACGAATGGCGCTTCAAGAATAACCAACAAACCATTGGAAGTATTTGAAGTAAATGCCTATCCTAACCCATTTGCGAATAACTTCAAACTAGAGGTAAACACTTCTAGCGAAGAAAATGTTAGCATAAAAGTTTACGATATGTTGGGTAGAGCGATTGAAGTGAAACAAGGAAACTTGTCTGACATGACTTCATCAGAAATAGGAGATCAATTGACTTCTGGTGTTTACAATGTAATTGTAACACAAGGAGAGCATGTGAAAACACTTCGCATGATTAAACGATAGGTATACCTTTTTTTTAAAATAAAACCTCCTCAATTAATTTTGAGGAGGTTTTTTTATAAATACCTAGACCAGATGAAGAAACAAATGCCTAGTCAAGAACTACTTGGTTGAGGAAGCTATCTTACAACGTTTGGTCCACTTAAAAAAATAAGAGCGAATTCCACAAGTGAAAAACGCTCTTACCAACCTAAACAAGTAACAACCTTTACTTTTAATTTCTATATTTTATATAATTTTGAGTGTGAACTCTCGCTTTTAAATCATGCATCAAATTGTACAACCCAAAAAAAGTTCTATTGATGTATAAAAAGTGTTTAGAGCCCCGGTTTCCGTTCATTTTTCGTAACTGAGTGTCTTTAGTAAAATCTTCACCCATTGAGGCAATAGCGCCAAAAAATGCTTCGTCAGAGAAATCAAAATAATCCGCATGAAATGGTTTCGTAAACAAACTCAAAAGGCGGTGGAATAATGCTGTGAAATATTCCATTTCTGCTTTTGAATCATCTTGACGCAAAATTTCCAATTCGAATAATTTTCCTTTGAACAATTCTGGATCATTCAAGTATTTTGGATCGGCCAATTCGAAATAAGGAATGTAAAAAGATTCCGGTACTTGCTTGATACATCCAAAATCTATGGGCATCAAATTCGCATCGGCAGCAATCAAAAAATTACCAGGATGAGGATCAGCATGCACTTGACGCAGTTCATGCATTTGAAACATATAAAAATCCCATAATGCTTGTCCTAACTGATCTCCTTTTACCCTATCAGTATTATGCGCTGTGAATTCCGATAAGTGTTCCCCTTCCATCCAATCCATCGTCAAAATTTTCTCAGACGACCACTCAGCATAATATTCAGGAAATCGCAAATGCTTTATCTTACTGCAGGCCTTCGCCATTTCAATACTTTGCTTCAATTCTAAGACGTAATCGGTCTCTTCTAACAATTTGTTTTCAACTTCTAAAAAGTACTTTTCAGAATCTTTCCCTTTTAAGTTAAACATTAGTGTAGCAAAAGGCTTTACTAGTGCCAAATCAGAACTTATACTATTCGCCACACCAGGGTATTGGATTTTCACAGCAAGTTTTTTCCCA
>CALPUN020000137.1 GCA_943326765.2 Bifidobacterium breve
CTAGAATTTCCGATTTTACATTGGGCGTCCAACCCGGATAAGAACCCGACAATACTACTTCACAACCACACAATTCAAAAGCTGATCGCAAAGCATTTGCTAAATCAAATTTTGATGTTTCTACCGAAGAGCGTGTTAAGCAACCAATCGTAATTTCTCCGTCTTTAATGATGACTCGAGCGACATTATTGGAAGTTTCTACCAGATCTTCCATATCGGCACTCATACGATAGACTCCATTATGAGCGGAATACAACGATCGAATAATTCCTTCTTGCACCCCTAAATCCATAACTTTTGCAGGCAAATCGCTTTTTTCAATTTCAATAGTTAAGTTGGGTTCCGTAGTTTTAAATTCGGTTTTAATATCGTTGATGATTTCTTGCATATCAAAAACATAGGCTTCATCATACATCGCGGCAACAATTACTTTAGCAGTACTTTCGCGTGGAATGGCATTGCGCAGACTTCCTCCGTTGATTTCAGCAACTTGCAATCCGAAATTTTCAAAAGCATCAAACAACATGCGGTTCATGATTTTGTTCGCGTTACCCAATCCTTTGTGAATGTCCATACCTGAGTGACCGCCGTTCAAGCCTTTCACTGTAATGGTATAACCAACAGAACCTTCTGGCGTTTCTTCTTCGTGGTAAGTTCTTGTTGCGGTAACGTCAATACCACCAGCGCAACCAATATCAATTTCATCGTCTTCTTCGGTATCCATATTCAAAAGGATATCTCCTTTTAAAACACCTCCTTTTAAATTCAAAGCACCTGTCATTCCGGTTTCTTCATCAATCGTAAACAAGGCATCAATCGCAGGATGTTTAATTTCTTTCGATTCTAGAATCGCCATCATCATAGCGACTCCTAAACCGTTATCGGCACCTAAAGTGGTTCCTCTGGCGCGAACCCAATCGCCATCTACATACATAGCTATTCCTTGGGTATCAAAATCAAAATTAGTATCGGCGTTTTTTTGATGCACCATATCCAAATGACCTTGTAAGACTACTGTTTTGCGATTTTCCATTCCTGGAGTGGCTGGTTTTCGGATGATTACATTTCGGATTTCGTCCTCAAAGGTTTCTAATCCTAAGTTATTTCCGAAGTCTTTCATGAATTGAATCACACGGTCTTCTTTTTTGGAAGGTCGTGGTACTGCGTTTAAGTCGGCAAATTTATTCCAAAGTTCTTTGGGTTCCAGGTTTCTAATTTCTTGGCTCATTCGTATGGTTTATTTTTTGAATTGTAAAGTCACAAAGTTAGGACAATGCATTTTAAAATCTTAGTTATTTTATGCTATTTTTACTGAAAATCTTTGGGAAATGCAACGCAAATATTGGCTTCCTCTTTTTCTGCTGCTTGAAATAATCGTAGTGCAAATCCTTTCCTTTTTTCCAGAATGGATGGAGCGATGGTATAGCACTGGACTTTATATTTGGATTTCTGATTTTTCCAGGATTAGCTTGGGGAAAATCCCTTTTTCGTTGGGAGATTGCGGCTATGCACTTCTGATTGTTTTACTTGTTCGATGGTTTTGGAAAAAAAGAGGACGTTGGCAACAAGATCGAAAACAAAACTTTTTACAAGTGGCCAACGTCCTTGCCGTGTTTTACTTTTTCTTCTATTTGTTGTGGGGGATGAACTATTCTCGACAACCTTTATTTGAAAAAATGCATATCGAACGCGATTATACCGATCAAGAGCTGCTTGTTTTTACAAAGAAATTGATTGCCAAAACTAATGCAGTTCAGTTTGAAATTATGCAAAACCCAACTTCAAAAATTGTTTTCCCCTACAGCCAGGATCAAGTGTTTTCGATGAATTTAAACGGGTATAAAAATTTGGCGGAGCACTATCCTTTTTTTTCCTACAATCATTTGAGTGTGAAGAAATCGTTGTTTAGTTTGCCCTTAACCTATATGGGATTTGGTGGCTATTTGAATCCGTTTACCAATGAAGCCCAAGTGAATTATTTGGGCCCAATGTATGTGTTTCCGGCAACAACTTGTCATGAAATGGCACATCAAATGGGGTATGCTAGCGAAAGTGAATGCAACTTTATCGGCTTTTTAGCTTCGGTGAAGAATAGAAATTTGTACTTTCAATATTCAGGGTATTGTTTAGCGTTGCGTTATTGCATGGGGAATTGGGCAGTTCGCAATCCTGAAATCTTAAAGGAATTGCTAAAAACGATTCATCCCGGTGTTTTACTGAATTTTAAAGAAAGTAAAGATTTTTGGAAGCAATACGAAACCTTTGTTGAAAAGGGATTTCTACTTTTATACGACAGATTCTTGAAGTTGAACCAACAAAAAGATGGCATGGAAGGGTATAGTAAATTCGTTAATTTGATTGTGAATTATTATAAAGACAAACCATTATAGTCTTAAGATGCAATTGCACCCAATGAAAAAAAAAATTCATTTAACTCGGAATTGCGTTCCGTCAGGGCGCTACTGTTCAAACCTACTTTTAGACTAAGAACAATGAATGTAACTTTAGCCATTCAACCGACAAAATCGTATATAATGATGTATTTGGAAAAAGAAGTAAAAAAAAAGCTTTAATAAAATCAAAGACAACGAAAAAATTCCCGTGAAGCGCAGAGAATAGTATATTTTTTTAAATGGTTGTAGAATTTACACTTCATCACTTGTGTACGTCGTAAAACTTTTCTTTTTATAGGGGCGGATAATCGGTTGTGCTTCTAATAAAAAAAAGAGTACTTTGTAACAAAATCAGTCAATCGTTTACTAACGGGAGTATGAGTCAAGATTTAGAGCAATCTTTTGTTAAGCAATTAAAGGAAAACCAGAACATCATCCACAAAATTTGTAGGTTGTATACCTCTGGGGAAGATGCGCACAAGGATTTGTTTCAAGAAATCACGATTCAATTGTGGAAAGCCTTTCCTAAATTTCGGGGGGAGAGTAAATTTTCAACCTGGGCCTACCGAGTTGCTTTGAATACCGCCATTACTTTGTATCGCAAAAGCACCCGATCGATTGCTACTTCGTCTTTTGATACCTCCAATATTTTTATTAAGCAAGAAGAATACAATTACGAAGAAGAAGAGCAAATTAAATTGATGTATCAAGCGGTCTATCAGTTGAATGACATTGAAAAAGCATTGGTTTTTATGTACTTGGAAGACAAAGATTACGGAGAAATATCCGAAACTTTGGGGATTAGTCAAGTCAATGCCCGTGTGAAAATGAACCGAATTAAGACCAAATTGAAAAAAATAGTAAATCCTTAAGGATGATGGAAGAATTAGACCTATTAAAAAAATCTTGGAAGAAAGACGAAAATTCTTTTGAACAAGTTTCTGAAAAACAAATTTATTCGATGTTGCATCAAAAGTCATCTTCGATTGTGAAGTGGATTTTGATTATCAGCATTCTGGAATTTGTATTTTGGAACGTGATTGCCTTCGTGTTCAGTGATGAAAAATACCAAGTTCGAATGAAAGAATACGGTATCGAAAACATTATGACCGTTGTCAATATGGTCAACTATATCGTGGTTATTGGCTTTATTTACGTTTTTTATAAAAATTACAAATCAATTTCAACCCTAGATTCTACACACCAATTGATGAAAAATATTTTGAGTACCCGACGTACGGTTCAAAATTACATTTGGTATAATTTAGGAGTCATTACGGTGACGATTGTAATTTCGATTGTAATGTTATTTTACCTCAATCCGACAATGATTTCACTGATGCAAAAAGAAGTGGATGAAGGACATCAAGGTTTGTTTATTTGTATTTGTACCGCCATTTCAATAGTGTTTATTGGGGTAATTATTGCCGTATTTTGGTTGTTTTACAAATTGCTTTACGGTATTTTACTAAAGAAACTCTTTGCCAATTACAATGAATTAAAGAAAATCGAATTATAAAAAAAGAGGCCATTGCCTCTTTTTTTTGTTACCATTGCCGCAATTGATTCAGTTCATCGTTGACTTTCAAATCTTCAGCCGGAATTACCTTTAAAAACGAACAGTGTTGTTCTATGGCGTATTCTACTTTTTCTACAATTTCTTCGATGGTGTCATTTTCGTAATCAATATGCAACGGCTCCTTAATGATGAAGGATTGCAGGATTCCTTTCTTTTTGAGGCGTAATCCTTTCTTATCAAAAGATCTTCTAAATCCGTCAATAACAATAGGCACTACTATGGGGCGATGTTGCTTGATAATGTGTGCGGTTCCCTTTCGTACAGGCTTAAACGACTTGGTGGTACCTTGCGGAAAGGTGATCACCCAACCGTCGTTTAACGCTATTTTGATGTTCTCGGTATCGTTTAAATTTACTTCACGTTGCACGTCTGTTCCTTTAGCACGCCACGTTCTTTCTACGGTAATGGCTCCCACATAAGAAAGAATTCGGGGTAACAAACCTTCGGTCATGGTTTCCTTTGCCGCCACATAATAAATGTTCATTTTGGGTTGCCAGAGATAGCCAATATTTTTGATGTTGTCTTGCCTCCCACTTAAGCTCGCGTTAAAAACATGGAACATCGCTACGACATCAGCGAAATAAGTTTGATGGTTGGAGATAAACAGTACGTTCGTGTCGGGAAGTGTTTTAATGATTTCAGAACCTTCAATATGCAAATCGTTGAAGCCTCGGTAGCGTTTGTGAGTAATGGATCCGAAGATTCGAATCAACCATTTTTTTATAAAAAGAATATGACCAAAAGGGTTTCTTTTGAATACTCCCATAAGTGTCTGTTTTTGATAAAAGTAAGCTACAAACTTACAAAAAGTTCTAAGTTAAAGCACTTTTTTTAAAGTTTCTTTCAACTCGCTTAGCATCATCGCAGTAGCGCCCCAAACATAATGTTCTTGTATCTTAAAACTTGGAACATCAATAGCCAACGAATAGGAAGTATCCATCTTCTGGTTCACCAAAGAAGCATCGTCTAGCAAATGAAATAAAGGCAATTCAATAATACCAGCCACTTCCGTAGGGTCGGGTTGAAAAAACAATTCCTCTTGACTGTACCCTAAAAACGGATACACCATAAAATTGCTCGGCGGAATATACACTTCCGTATACGCCTTGATCACCTTAATTTTTTCGGGAGCAATACCAATTTCTTCCTGTGTTTCTCGAAGTGCTGTATGAGAAAGCGATGGGTCTGACAGTTCTACTTTTCCTCCCGGAAACGCAATTTGAGAGGAATGCACACCAGGATAGGAATTTCGAACAATTAAAACCAAATGGGTTTGCTTGGCTTTTGGATAAAGCAACATCATCACCGCTGCCCTCTTCGGATTTTTAGTTTTCAAATCAAGGCTTTTCATGATCTCCATACGTTCCGGCGACATCATTTTAAGATGCGCGGCTTCTGCAGGAAGAATATCCTTTTCAATTTGCGGAATGCTAGTAAGAAAATCTTGAAATTCCATCTTCAAAGCTTATTTTTGTGGGCAGAAACATTACAAACGAAATTACGCAAATAAAAAACACCTTCCAACGATTTATTTTTCATTCTGTTCTATAAAAAACGCACTATGTATTCGAAACAAGAAAATCAAAAACTAAAACAGGAATTCTGGGTCACCTTTGCCGAAAAATATCCCCGTAAATGGGTTTTATACGACACAAAGATTAAGGATTTTTCTTTTAAATTTTTTGTAGATAATACGAAAGCGCAAGTGAGCATTGAAATCGAACACCGCAATGACGAAAAACGACTGGCATATTTCGAAAAGCTAGTGGCATTAAAAAATATTCTTGAGGAGGAATTCATTCCAGATTTGGTCTTTCAAAAAAACCACACGCTCGAGAACGGAAAAACGATTAGTAAAATTTGGGTGGAGCAACTCGGAATCACCGTCAGTAACCGAAGTTCTTGGGATTCTATTTATGATTTCTTTTATGTTAAAATGAATGCTTTGGAACTGTTTTATTTGGAGTATGATGAGTTCATAAAAGATATTGATTGATTATTTTTGGCGTGCCGGCTCTAGAAAACCTCTAGTACTGAGGAACATCGTGCGAGCCGTCGGGCTGTTCGCTGCACACGAGCGAAGCGAATTGACCGAACACATTTTATAATAAGTATTTTGTGAGGTAATCTTTTATGGCGAACAACGCCACAAAAGGATTTCCACTGCCATCCC
>CALPUN020000138.1 GCA_943326765.2 Bifidobacterium breve
AGGTGTTGTTTTTAAAGAAAAAGAACTTAAATCTTACTTTAGGCTTGCTACTACTTTAGGCTAATTTTGAATCGAGGAGTTCGTTTGTGATTCTTTAGATTTGATGGCTTCCAATTCGGATTTTGCTTCCGAAACCACGTCGGGGAAACTAGTAAAATTCTTAATCACACTGTCTAAGATATAAGTTGCTTGAAAACTGTCTTTCAAACCGTAGAAGTTTTTCGCCATGATGATTAGTCCTTTGGCGCCAAAGTATTTGTACCCCGAATAATCTTTCGATAATTTTTGTACCGAAGTATTGGAAGCTTCAAACTTGCCGTCTTTATTTTTGAAATAAGCATCGTAATACAAAGCTTCTGCGGCAACTTCGCCTTTAGCAATCGTCAGCAATTTAGCATACGCTTGACGGGCTTTTGGTTCGTCATCGGAATTCATAGCAGAACGAGCTACGATAATTTGCGCATCTGATTTTACTTTATCATCCATTTTTGGATTCGCCAATACTTTATCGGCATAAATTACGGCATTCGGATAATCCTTTTCTTCGTAATACGTTTTCATTAAATTCGATTGCGCAAACGTGATGTTTTGAGGAAAATCAGCTTCGGTTTCCAATCGCTTAAGCGTGGCGATGGTTTTAGTGGCATCGTCTTTTTTCAAATAAATCTCCGCCAAACGCGCTAACGAAGGTTCGGTAAATTCGTTTCTCGATTTCGAAACAACAAACTCATAATTCGGAATAGCGCTGGCGCTCGCACCATCGGCAAAATAAGATTGTGCCAAATAGAAGTTGGCTTTCAAAGCCTGAATTCCGTTCGGGAATTTCGAAACATACCCACTCAAAGTGACAATCGCTTGCTTAGTATTATTTTGTAAATATTGTTTTTCTGCCGCTTCGTAGGTATCGTTATCCAAATCGGCATCGGTTACGGCAACGAAATCTAAGGTGCGCACCCAAGTGGCATATTCGTCGACTTTTCCGTTATCGACATAAATCAAGCGAGCCGTTGCTACCGCTTCAATAGCTTCAGGGCTTTTAGGATATTCGGCGGCGATTTTTTTGAATTTCAACAAGGCTTGTGCATCGTTTTCAGCATTGTAATAAATCAACCCTTGGCGCAAAATGGCTTTGGAAGCATACGAACCGTTGTTGTATTCGCTAAGCAACTGATCGTAGGTTTTAATCGCCAAATCGGTTTTCTTTTCACTTACATAAGTATTTCCCAATTCGAAAAGCGCGTCATCACGGTATTGTGATTTTGGATACGTAGTTACAAATTTGCTTAAGTCTTCCATTTTACGATCATTTTTCGCCACAAATCCGTAGCTGATTCCTTTTTGAAATGCGGCATAATCAGCATCGACACTGCGCAATTCGATGACTTTATTGTACGCGTCCATAGCGGGCCAGTATTTAGCCATTACAAATCGGCAATCGCCCAGACGCAAGTATGCATCATTCAAACGCACCTTATCGTCTTTCGTGACATCAATAAAATTTTGGAAATAATTCCCTGCGGAATCGTATTCTTTTTGTTTGAAATACGCGTAGGCAATGTTGTAATTGATGTTTTTATTTTCGGGTGTATTCTTAGCTTCTGGAAATGCCGCAAACTCTTTGAAACTTAGTAAAGCATTGTTGAACTGGTCCAACACATATTCGGTTTCTCCTTTCCAAAATGTGGCTCTTGCCGAAAATTTGGCATCGCTGGTTATGGCATTCGATTTTTTAAACATCGCTAAAGCATCAATATAACTGCCATCAGTATACAATTCTAAACCGCGATAAAACGTCACTTTTTGATAGACTTGTTTGTTGGCGAAGTTTTTATTTTTTTCCAACAACTCTAAAGCGCCTTTATAATTTTTCGCAGTAATATAGGAATTGATCAACAAGGTTTCCATTTCATTTTTGCTTGGCGAATTCGGATATTTTTCTAAAAAAGCATACAAAACGTCCGGGACCGATTGGTACGAATTTCCAATTTCATAGCTCAGTTTGGCATAATTCAACGCGGCATCTTCTTGGATTTTCAAATCGAAATTCATTTCGGACGCATTTTTAAACGCATTCAACGCTTGTTGTTTTTTATCGGTTTTAAAATAACTTTCTCCTAAATGATAATAGGCATTTTGCGCTACGAAGTCCTTTCCATCAATGATCTTATTGAATTGGGCGATGGCATTTTCAAAATCATTTTGTTGGTAATACGCATATCCTAATTGGTAAAAATCAGTGTTGCTCCACTTCCCTTTTTTGCCTTTGTACTGGGTTAAAAACGGGATGGCTTTGGCGTATTGCTTCAAATTGAAATAACTTTCACCTATGATTTTGTTCAATTCTGATTTTTCTTGCGCCGTCGATTTGGGCATGGCTGCCATTCCTAAGTCGATTGCTTTTTGAAAATTCCCCGATTGGAAATTCATATCCGCTTGAAAGTAAGACAGCTTTTCTTTATACTTTTCTTCACCAGCCACTTGATCAAAATATTTGGTCGCTTGTTTGTAATCGTTGCCTTCATAAGCCATAAATCCTAAGTAATACTTGGCTTGCAAACCGTAATCTTTGGAATCTAAAACTTTATTGAAATAAGGTGTGGCTTCTTTTTTATTGTTGGCACTAAACAAACTGTAGCCTTTTTGAAAATTAAATTTATCCAATTCGTCATACGACAAGGTATTATCATCTACTTTATTAAAATACGCTAATGCTTGTGGGAATTTGCCTTGTTCGAAATAATAATGAGCCACTTCAATGTAGGCTTGGTTTTGTTTTGGGCTGGTGGGATAGTCTTTTACGAAGTTTTCCATCATCGCATCGGCATTCACTTGATTGAGGTGAATCGCACAATTGGCACTGAAATAGGCACAATCCGATTGGACTTCCACATTTTTATTTTCATTTTTCACTTGATCAAAAATGATTTGTGCCGACAAATATTGATGGTCTTGATAGAGCGAAATAGCCCGATTAAAATCTTTTAAATCATTGGTGTAAATAGCTGATTTCTGAGCCAAAATGGATGTCGGTCCCAAAAATAAAAAACATAAAAAAAGGCTGATTTTTTGCTGCATCGTTGTTTTAGTTTAGTAGTTCAAATGTATTCTATTCTGCACCCTATAACGGAGCGCGTCTAGCATTTATTATGAACATCTTTTTTAACATGAAAACCTTGGTGAGAATCTTCTAAAATTTATTTTGAATACCAGCGTTATCTTCTTACTTTTACCCCATAAACAAAATGATCATGTCGCAACCCGTTGTATTTTTAAGAAACGTTTCCATTTACCAAGAACACAAAGTCATTCTTTCCAACATTAATTTGGAAGTCAATCACGGGGAATTCCTTTACATTATCGGGAAAACAGGTTCCGGGAAAAGCAGTTTCATGAAAACCTTGTATGCTGATTTACCGCTAACAGAAGGGCAAGGCAGCGTGGTTGATTTTGATTTAGCTACTTTAAAAGACGATAAAATTCCTTACTTAAGACGAAAAATCGGAATTATTTTTCAAGATTTTCAATTGCTTCCCGATCGCAGTATTTTAGAGAATATGTTATTTGTTTTGAAAGCTACTGGTTGGACCAGTTCGGAAGAAATGCAAGTTAAAATTGACGAGGTTTTAGACAAAGTCGATTTGCGTTCGGTGGCCAATAAAATGCCGCACCAATTATCTGGTGGAGAGCAACAGCGTGTAGCAATTGCCAGAGCGTTGTTGAACGATCCTGAGCTTATTTTAGCAGACGAACCTACTGGGAACTTAGATCCACAAACCAGCGTAGAAATTATGGAAGTGTTGCGTAAAATCAACGCCAACGGAAAAACCGTCATCATGGCAACGCACGATTATGCGTTATTGATGAAATATCCTTCTAAAACGTTGAAATGCGAGGACAACAAAATCTTCGAAGTGGTGCAGCGAACCGTTTAGTTTTTCGAAACTAATTTTGTCTTTTCGGACCACCAATAGGCTCCAAGCAAAAACACAAAAGGGAAGGTTACTAAGTGAAATCGGTCGCCTTGACTGCACGATACTCCCGATAAAATGATGATGTAAAATATAAAAAAGCCCATTTTAGCGAATGGATTTGCACTTCGATAGTTCCGATACACAAACCACAGCGCCAATGCCAATCCGAGCAGCGTAAAAAAACGATTTTGCCATTTTGAAACGTTGAAAAAGAATAGTTTCATGTTTTCAAAATACGGCTTATTTTTCTCATTTTTTAAATCTTGAATGCAAACATTTCCCGATTTGGTATTGTCGAAAACATCGGAAACATAGGCTTTCAAAACGTTGAGCGTGTTGTGTTGCAGTTGTTCATTCCTATCGGCAACTGCTACTATTTTCTGATGCGGAAAATCTATTTGACCAAAGATAAAATCGGCTCTCGGGTTATTGATTTGATGGTATTCCGTCCCTTTTCGGTAACCATCGGATTTGCTAAAAAGATAGTTGTGATAGGTTACGCCGTCAATATAACTTAGGGTGAAATTCCCGTATTGCACGCGCATTCCAATGATTTGAATCACAATCAACAACACACTAAAATAAAGTAGGAGAGCACTTTTTGTTTTGTAATTTTGATGCCATTCTTTTATAAAATACAAACAAAAAACAATCGCTAAAAATTTAGATCCGGGTTTGATTAACATACTCAACAAGAGTAAACTTAGGGTGAGCGAAAGCCATAAAAACTGTTTGGTCTTGTAGTACCGAAACAAAAAATAAAATGCTGTTACAATGAAAAAAGTGTATAGCGGTTCTGTTAACAAATGGTAATTTATGGCAATGTTTCCAACCAAAAAGAAAGGCAAGAGAGCAACAAGGAATGCCCCTTTGGCATTCAAAAAATTCTTGGCTATTTCAAAAAGCAAAAGCGAAGTGGCTAACCAACAAAAAACATTTACATAAAAACTCCATTCGTAAATTCCTTCATGGGAACTACCAAAAAGATAAGGCAATCCGGTTATAAAAGCCATTAACATGGGGCGGTAATAATGTCCGGTGAATTTCAGAAACATCTTTTCGGCTGACGAATGATAATCTTCTGAATCGGGATAAATCAAATGCTGTGCATCCAATTGCAATAGATAATTCAATAAATGCAAACAAACCAAACCAATTACAATAATGGCGATAGGGTATTGGTATTTTAAAAAGAAATTTTTCATGGTGACAAATTAAACAAAAATTGGAATACTATTGCACATTCAATTTAGAAATGTAGTTTTGTGAAACGGTTTACTAATTTGCAAAAGCGCTCCATGAATAGATTATCCATATTGATTCCGGTATACAATGAAGGCAAAACTATTCATTTGATTCTGGACAAAATCAAACAAGTTACTTTACCACAAAACATTTCCAAAGAGATTATTATTGTGAATGATTGTTCTACCGATGCCACTTCCGAAAGCATTCGAAACTATAGCGCTGCGAATCCCGAAATGGGTCTAATCGTTTTGGAACACGAAAAAAACAAAGGAAAAGGTGCCGCTTTGCATACCGGAATTGCTCATGCAACGGGCGATTACATCATCATTCAAGATGCCGATTTAGAATACGACCCGAACGAATATGCCGTTTTATTGCAGCCCGTTCTTGACGGATTTGCCGATGTCGTTTACGGTTCCCGATTTATGGGCGGTAATGCGCATCGGGTGTTGTTTTTCTGGCATACAATTGGAAACAAATTCTTGACCACTTTATCAAATGTGTTTACCAATTTGAATTTGACCGACATGGAAACCTGTTACAAATTGTTTGATGCATCGATGTTGAAATCGATAACTTTGAAGGAAAAACGATTTGGATTTGAGCCCGAAGTTACTGCTAAGATTTCTAAAATTCCGAATGTTCGCATCTACGAAGTCGGAATCTCCTATTATGGAAGAACCTACCAAGAAGGGAAGAAAATCAATTGGAAAGATGGGTTCAAAGCCATTTATTGTGTTTTTAGGTACAACCTTTAAATACTATTTTCTATAA
>CALPUN020000139.1 GCA_943326765.2 Bifidobacterium breve
CTTGTGTATTAATGAACCGATAACATCCATTACGTATTTGGTAGGCAATGGCGCCACTGGAGCGACTATAGTCTCAGGCGCATTACCAACAGGAGTAACGGGAGCCTATAACGCCGCAACCCAAACCTTCACTATTGACGGTATAGCCTCTAGTACAGGAACTTTCAATTATACGGTAGCTACTTTTGGGGGTTGTAATACGGCAAGTTTGAGCGGTGTGATTAGAGTGAATCCGTTGCCGGTGGTTGGATTACCGCAAAACGGTTTTATTTGCGTGGATGAATTTGGAGTTCCAACAACGACTTATACCTTAATCACTGGATTGCCTTCGGCTTTGTATACTTTTGTTTGGTCGGATAGCGCGGGAGTCATCTCGGGCGCCGCTGGCAGTAGTTATACGGCTATCGCGCCGGGCTCCTATACGGTTCAGGTTACTAATGCGGTGACGGGTTGTATTAACTCGGCCAGTGCCACGATAACGCCTTCTTTACCACCATCGGCGGTATATGCCACGGCATCGAGTTATTTTGCAGACAATCAAATAGTGACCGTTACCGTAACGCCACTGGGAGATTACCAATACCAGTTGGATAATGGTTCTTTTCAAGAAGGAAATCAGTTTTATGATTTAAGCTCAGGAACGCACACTATTACCGTGAAAGACAAGTACGGATGTGGAAGTAAAACCACTACAATCCGCATCATCGACTATCCTAAGTTTTTTACTCCCAACGATGATGGGTATAACGATACGTGGAATATTTTTGATTTAAACACACCCGATCAACCGAACACGATTATTACGATTTTTGACCGCTACGGAAAATTAATCAAACAAATTTCTCCACAAGGAGCAGGATGGGATGGTATTTATAATGGAAAACTATTACCGTCTACCGATTATTGGTTTAAAGTAATTTATCAAGAATACGGAACACCAAAAGAATTTAAAGCACACTTTACTTTGAAACGATAATAGTAAAATTACAAATACTAAAAAAGGCAACTAGAACTACTAGTTGCCTTTTTTTATCTGGATATTCTAGCCCCGATTGTAATGATATCCTTTTGTGCCGGTGTTCGGCGCAAAAGATATAATGGAAAGCGGGACTCGAGCTCCTAAAAGAGCGAACAGACGAAGTAAATAGCTCCTGAAATTACTTTAAATTATAAACGCGAATGGCTTCTTTTAAAATTTGAACCGACCGAATTAAATCCTCTTTTTTCAAAACATATGCGAGGCGAACTTCGTTGAGTCCGACACCAGGAGTCGAGTAAAATCCAGCAGCCGGAGCGACCATTACGGTTTCTTTATTCCAATCGAAAGATTCCAACATCCATTGTGCAAAAGTATCAGCGTTGTCAACAGGCAATTGGGCGATGCAATAAAAAGCCCCTTTGGGTTTGGCCACTTTGACACCTTCAATTTTTTGCAATTCTTCAATCAGCGTATCTCTGCGTTCTCGGTATTCTGAAATCACCTCGTCGAAATAACTTTGTGGCGTATCTAAAGCTGCTTCACTAGCGATTTGAGCAAAAGTTGGTGGACTTAATCGCGCTTGTGCAAATTTCATTGCAGTAGCCATTAATTCTTTATTTTTTGAAACAATGCACCCAATTCGGGCGCCGCACATGCTATACCGTTTAGAAACTGAATCAATCATTATTGCATTTTCTTCCAAACCGGGTAGGTTCATCACGGAATAATGGATATCGCCATCGTAAGTAAACTCACGGTAAACTTCATCAGCAATCAGAAACAAATCGTATTTTTTGACCAAGGCTGCTAATTGATCCATTTCGTCTTTGGAATACAAATACCCGGTTGGGTTTCCGGGATTACAAATCAGAATGGCTTTGGTTTTGGGTGTGATTAATTTTTCAAAATCGGCAATAGGAGGTAAGGCAAAACCAGTATCAATCGTAGAAATTACCGGGACTACTTTCACGCCTGAGGCTGTTGAAAAACCGTTGTAATTAGCGTAAAAAGGTTCTGGAATAATGATCTCATCGTCTTGATCCATAGTGCTTCCCATAGCAAAAAGTAATGCTTCGGAACCGCCAGTGGTAATGATGATATCGGCTACTTCAATAGGCAGGCCGTGGGTTTTGTAGAATTGAGACAGTTTGTTTCGATAACTTTCAAAACCCGCCGAGTGACTGTACTCTAATACTTTAATGTCTAAGTTTTTAATCGAATTCATCGCCACTTCCGGGGTTTTAATATCGGGTTGACCAATGTTTAAATGGTACACTTTGTGACCTTTCTTTTTGGCTATATCAGAATAAGGAACTAATTTACGAATCGGAGATTCCGGCATTTGCTTTCCTTTATTTGAAATTGTAGGCATAATCAGTAGTTTTTTTTGAACTGCAAATTTGCGAAATTTTTAAGAGCACGCCAATTGTTTTAGGGTTTTATTATTTTTTTAATTATTTTTATAGAAACATTATTTATGAGATTTCCGACTGTCATTGCACTGCTGCTTTTATCTCAAAAGATGCTTTTTGCTCAAGGCGGATTTCAATTTGAAACCGATAAAAACAAAGTCGTCATTCCGTTTCAATTGATTAATAATTTAATTTTTATCCCCATTGAAGTCAACGGTATAAGCCTAAATTTTTTATTAGATTCGGGTGTCGACGAAACCATCCTGCTAAGTTTAGACGACAAAGAAGCGGTTAGTTTCAATACGATCCAAAAAATAAAAATGCGCGGGTTGGGAAGTGAAGATGCCATCGAAGGATTAAAATCTTCCAACAATACTTTGTCATTTGGAGGATTGATAGACCGTCATCATGAAGTGTACATTGTATTAGATCAAAGTTTTAATTTTTCCTCTCATATTGGAATTCCAGTAAACGGAATAATTGGCTATCATTTTTTTAAGGATCATTTAATTGAAATTAATTACGATCGAAAAAAAATCATTGTTTACAAGGAAAATCCCAGAATCAGAAAGAAAATTGCAAAAAAATTCACCGCATTCGCAATTACAATAGAAAAATCAAAACCGTATACCATTGGCGCAGTAACCATTAGTGACACTGTATTTCCTGCTAAATTGTTACTCGATATTGGCAATAGCGATGCACTTTGGTTGTTTCAAAATTCAAAAAATAACATTACGGTTCCCGAGAAACATTTTGAAGATTTTTTAGGTAAAGGATTTAGCGGTGATATCAATGGAAAAAGAGCTAAAATCTCTAAGTTTCAACTCCAAGACTTTGAATTCTATAACCCTATTATTTCGTTTCCCGATTCCACATCGATTAAAAATGTCAACATGGTTGTCGATCGGGTGGGCTCCATTGGCGGCGAAATTCTAAAACGGTTTACGCTGATTTTTGATTATCCTAACAATAGCATGTTTCTAAAAACGGGTCGCGATTTCAAAACCCCATTTAACTATAATATGAGCGGTGTTGAATTTCAAAACGAAGGATTGCAATGGGTTCAAGAAACGGTTCCGCTTCAAACCATACTCTTAGAGAATACGTATGACGCCACCGGAGAAAAACAGCAAAACAACTTCAAATACAAGTTTTCCTTAAAACCAGTTTATACGATTGCTAATGTTCGGAAAAATTCGCCGGCGGCTGAAAGTGGACTCCAAAAAGGAGATGTTCTAATTTCCATAAACGGAACTATCGGATACAAATACCAATTGCAAGAAATCAATGCCTTGTTAAAATCAGAGGAAGGAAAATGGATTACAATGGAAGTGGAGCGTAACGGAAAAAAACTAAAGTTTCATTTCCAACTCAAAAGCATACTCTAAAAAAAAACCTCCACAATGGGAGGCTTACTTTTAAAATTCGCTGGTGGGAACACCTTTTTTCTTTTCCAAAATGTTGATTTCTTCTTTGACTAACACTTCGCCTTTAATCTTAATGGCTACTCGCCCGTCTTCTACATTGGTCGCATTCGATTCTACGGTGATGGTTTTCCGAATCGGACCTGGACTCATGTTATACTTTACATCTATCTTCCCTGTTTTTCCTGGTAAAATGGGTTCGGTCGGTTTTGAAGGTACGGTACAACCACAAGTCGATTGCACGTTAGTAATAATCAGTGGTGCGTCTCCGGTATTCTTAAATTCAAAAGTTCGCAAGCCGCTGTCGCTGTCTTTATAGACTTTCCCAAAATCTACGGTGTTGTCTTTGGCTAAAAACTCAATTTTAGCACCCTGAGCAGTTCCCGTCAACGACAAACTTAGGAAGGCGACCAATAGTATTACTTTTTTCATTTCGGTTAATTTTTAGTTTTTTGGTTACGTAAAAATACTTTCTTTTAAGTTATATGCAAATAATTAATTCTTAATTTTTTATAATGAGCGAATTATTTACTTTTGCAGGGTTAGCAAATAGCATACCACTAATCAGAAGTTTTTTTAGGAGCTGCTTCCCGCTTTCCACTATATCTTTTGCGCCGAACCCCGGCACAAAAGGATACCGTTACAATCGGGGCTAGAACACCAACCAAAGAACACGCTTACCACTAAAAATAAAATACCAAAGCAACCCAACAAGAATCGAACGCATATGACACTTCCAGCACAATTTGACGCCAAAAACACCGAGAAAAAATGGTACGACTACTGGATGAAAAACAACTATTTTCATTCTACTCCCGATCATAGAACGCCCTATACCATTGTAATTCCACCGCCAAACGTAACGGGTGTCTTGCACATGGGACACATGCTCAACAATACCATTCAAGACGTGCTCATTCGTCGCGCACGCCTAAAAGGATTCAATGCCTGTTGGGTTCCGGGAACCGATCACGCGTCAATTGCTACCGAAGCCAAAGTAGTAGCCAAATTAAAAGCGGAAGGGATCAATAAAAACGACTTAACTAGAGAAGAATTCTTAAAGCACGCTTGGGATTGGACCGATAAATACGGAGGCGTAATCTTAGAACAACTCAAGCAATTGGGTTGCTCCTGCGATTGGGACCGAACCAAGTTTACTATGGATCCCGACATGTCAGCGTCCGTAATTCGTTCCTTCGTAGATTTATACAATAAAGGACTAATTTACCGCGGCTACCGTATGGTCAACTGGGATCCCGAAGCCAAAACTACGCTTTCCGACGAAGAAGTAATTTATGAAGAACAACAAGGAAAACTCTATTTCCTAAACTATAAAATGGAAGGCAGCGAAGACTTTTTAACCGTTGCTACTACACGTCCAGAAACTATTTTTGGGGATACTGCCATTTGTATCAATCCTAACGACGAACGCTTTGCGCATCTCAAAGGAAAGAAAGCCATTGTGCCGATTTGCGGTCGCATAATTCCTATTATTGAAGACGAGTATGTTGATATCGAATTCGGAACCGGTTGCTTAAAAGTAACGCCAGCGCACGATATGAATGACAAGACGCTAGGAGAGAAGCACCACTTGGAAATCATCGACATTTTCAATGATGATGCCACACTAAATAGCTTCGGATTGCACTATCAAGGACAAGATCGCTTTGTAGTTCGCGAAGCCATCGCCAAGGAATTGGAAACAATTGGTGCCTTAGCTAAAACCGAAACCCATTTGAACAAAGTGGGAACTTCCGAAAGAACCAAGGCCATAATTGAACCTCGTTTGTCAGACCAATGGTTTTTAAAAATGGAAGATTTGGTAAAACCTGCTATCAAAGCCGTTTTGGAAACAGAGGAAATTAAATTGTATCCAAAAAAGTTCGACAATACCTACCGCCACTGGTTGGAAAACATCCGCGATTGGAATATTTCGCGCCAGTTGTGGTGGGGCCAACAAATTCCTGCGTATTACTACGGCGATGGAAAAGAAGATTTCGTTGTAGCTGAAACCAAAGAACAAGCTTTAGCTTTAGCTAAAATAAAAACCAACAATA
>CALPUN020000140.1 GCA_943326765.2 Bifidobacterium breve
ATTTTTGTAGTAACCTGTATTGCGGTGGGTTATTTGTCGGGAATGGTAACAAGATCGGCAGTAATAACGTGGTTCCCGACGTTAGTTAAACCGAGTTTTAATCCGCCAAGTTGGGTTTTTGCACCGGTTTGGAGCACGTTGTATATCATGATGGGTATTGCAGCAGGATTGGTTTGGAGTCGGATTGATTTTCAACGAGAAGCCGTTCGCAAAGCCTTGTTGTTTTTTGTAATTCAATTGGTGTTGAATGCCTTATGGTCGTTGTTGTTTTTCGGATTACACAACCCACTTTTAGCCTTAATTGAAATCGTTTTGCTTTGGCTGATGATCTACGAGACATACATTAAGTTTGGCAAAATCGATAAAATCGCAGGGTATTTGTTTGTTCCGTACCTATTTTGGGTAAGTTTTGCCTCGGTTTTGAATGCTAGTATTTGGTGGTTGAATCGGTAAGTTTATGATTTCAGTATAGTTTTGAAAAAAGAGTATGGCAGCTTATTTTTAGTATTTACCTAAACTAGGTTCCTATTTCAAAATAACGATTTTTCCTTTTTGTGTACTGTTTTCTGAATATAATAAACATTCATAGATACCATTTTCTAGGTAACTAACGTTAATTTCAATTGTTTCCTCATTAGAAAAATACTTATTTTCGAAAACCTTTTTTCCGGTCATATCAAAAATTCTGATAATTGGGGATGTTAGATCACGATTTGTTTTCATATGAAGAATACCATTTGAAGGATTAGGATAAAAAGCAAGTTTTTTAGGTTGATTACTTACAACATTTGTATTTAAATTGCCGGTGTAACAGATCTCTAATTTGGGATGTAAAGCAGCGTTAGGGTGGTCACTAGAAGCAAAAACCATGATTCTATAATACGATTCTTCTTGTAATTTTAATAAAAATCCATAGCCTGCAGCCGGATCAACAATCATGTCTTGTACCACTTGTTTTACATCTAAAACGTAGTCTTGATACGGATCGGTATCTTCAGGAATAATAACTTCGTTGGCACTAGTGCTACTTGGTTGATTGTTCCAAGTGGTGTTTTCATCCCAGGAAGATGTAACTCGTCGTAAAACAGACTCATTGCTTCCTGAAACGTGAGAATGTCGCCCATTACCATAGCCATTTTGAGCATTTGGATTGTTATAAAGTGTCAAATTTGCATTTTGTATGGTTGCTCCTGATGGAATAGCGCTTAAATCAAACCCAAGTAATCCTCGTATTTTCATAGGACTGCCAAATATAGTCCAAGCACCGGCATCAAGTTCTGTAGCATTTCCTTGATTGGCATTGGGGATGTTGTCTGACAAAAACGTGTCTTTTCCATCAGCAGCATTGGGTTGTAAGGTTAGTTGTGTGCAAGTGGTGTACGTTATTTCAAGTTTGGGATGCAAAGCTGCATTCGGATGATTACTAGAAGCAAAAACTAAAATTCGATACGGATTTTCTTCTTGCAATTTCAACATAAACCCATACCCAGACGAAGGATCCACTATCATGTCTTCCACTACTGTTTTGACATCAAGTAGGTAGTCTTGATAGGGGTCTGTATCTTGCGGCAAAATTACTTGATTAAGACTAGTAGTAGTGGGTTGTGTGTTCCAAGTAACATTCTCATCCCATGCAGATGTTATCCTTTGTAAAACAGCGGAGTTACTCCCGGAAACATGGGAATGTTGCCCGTTAGCATAGCCATTTTGTGAATTAGGATTGTTATATAATGTTAAGGTTGCAGATTGTATAATGGCATTGGCAGGAATTGAACTCAAATTAAATCCAAGCAATCCTCGTATCGTTACAGGACTACTAAATATGGTCCAAGCGCCTGCATCAAGTTCTGGTGATGATGCCTGAGAGTTGTCGGGTACATTATCGGATAAAAAAGAATCCTTTCCTGTTGCAGCATCAGGTTGTAATGTTACTGTGGTTTGTGCTTCAAGAAAACTAGCCTGCAACAGCAAATAAATAAATAGTAATTTTATTTTCATAAAAATATTGTTTTTAATGACCCACCAATTATAATCTTTTTTTTCATAAAATGAAATAAATGTTAAAAGATAGACTCTGAAATTATTGATAATACCTCCTCAACCAAACTTTTTTCGAGTCGCGTATTAAATTACACCATCCCATTCGCCACAATAAATCCACTCGTCCAAGCATTCTGAAAGTTAAAGCCTCCTGTAATCGCATCAATGTTGACGATTTCTCCAGCAAAATATAAGTTGGTGTGAAGTTTACTTTCCATAGTTTTGAAATTGATTTCCTTTAAATCAATGCCCCCTGCAGTCACAAATTCCTCTTTAAAAGTACTTTTTCCATTCACTTGAAAAGTAGCATTCGTCAATTGATGGGCTAGATTTTGCAATTGATTTTTCGACAAATCTGCCCATTTGGTTTCGCTTTCTATGCCTGAAGCCAAAACCAAACTTTCCCACAAACGATTCGGAAACTCAAAGGGTGATTTTTTTGAAACGGCTTTTTTAGCATGTTCCTGCTTGAGTACTTTTAACCTTTTTTCAGCATCTTCGAAATCCACATCGTTCAGCCAGTTGATGAAAATGGGGAATTGGTAGTTTTTGTCGTGTAAAATGCGTGCACCCCAAGCCGACAATTTCAAAATCGCAGGACCACTCATGCCCCAATGGGTTATTAATAGCGGACCAGTAGCTGCGAGTTTCGTATCTTTCACTTTGACGGAAACGTGCGCAGCAACACCAGGCAATTCTTTTATTCGCGAATCTTTGATGTTGAAGGTAAATAGGGAAGGCACCGGGGACACAATGGCATGTCCAAAGGTTTGTAACATTTCCCACATTTTCGGATTGCTTCCTGTTGCCAATACTAATTTTTCAGTAAGATAAGTTTCGTTTTGCGTATCCATTTTCCAATGATTTTCCTTTTTGAAAATCGATTGAACGCTTTGACCTGTGATCACGCTGATGCCCAATTTTTGTGTGGCATTCAAAAAGCAATCAATAATGGTTTGAGACGAATTCGATTCGGGAAACATCCGGCCATCGTCTTCAATTTTTAAAGCAACGCCGTGTTTTTCGAACCATTCGATCGTATCCCCAGAGCAAAATTGATGAAACGGACCGCGTAATTCTTTTTCGCCTCTCGGATAAAATTTCACCAATTCATTCGGTTCAAAGCATGCATGAGTAACATTGCATCGTCCGCCGCCGGAAATGCGCACTTTTTCCAAAACGTTTTTTCCGCGTTCGAGAATGGCGACTTTGAGTTTCGGATTTTTTTCTACAATATTGATTGCGGTAAAAAAACCGGCAGCGCCTCCGCCAACAATAATAAGGTCGAAATTTTGATTCATATTCGGTCTGGAAAATCAGTAATGATTCCGTTTATAGGATAGCTTTTTATTTTTTGAATGTCTTCGATTTCATTGACGGTCCACGGAAAAACTAGAAAGCCTCGTTCTTGCATTTGGGTAGTATTTTCAGTATCTAGCAAATGAAAATACGGATGAATGGCTTTGGCTTTTATGAATTTAGAGAAAGCAAACGCCAAGTCTAAATTGCTTTGGGCTAAAACACCCAACGGAATGTTCGCATTTAAAAAAGCCACTTCTTGCAACCCATTCCAATTAAAACTGGAAAGTAAAAAATCAGAGTATTGCCAATTTTTTTCTAAAACATAGTGCTCTATTAATGCTACAACCGCTCCGGCAGTTCCGTTTCCTTTGAGTTCAATATTAACGAAACAGTGTTGATTGACCAAATCTAAAACTTCTTTTAAGGTTGGAATTTCATGCTCGCCATCTATTCGCAATTTCTTTATTGCTGCCAAAGATAGTTGATTTACAATACCTTTTTCGTTAGTAGTTCGGTCGATGGTTTCGTCATGAATGACTACAATTTCTCCGTCAGCAGTAAGATGTACGTCGAGTTCAATTCCGGCTACGCCTAAATCGAGCGCTTTTTGAAAAGACAACAAGGTATTTTCTGGAGCATATCCTTTAGCGCCGCGATGCCCGATGGATAGTATTTTGGTCATTTTTTTTGGAAATATTCCATTTAAAAAAACGCCTTCATTGCTAAAGACGTTTGGAGGAAATTATTTTTTTAATTCGAAAAGGACGATATCAAAATCGGTGTCAAGGATTACTTTTCCGTTGGTTACGGTGTACGTTTTTCCCGAATAGGCTTCGCGCACTTTAGTTCCGTTTTTAAAAATGGTCCCCATTGGAATTTCTTTTTTTCCTCTGTTCAAATCCAAACCAATCACCACTGCATCTTTATATTTTCCTTTCAAAAAGGTTCTGGAAAAAACATAGGGTTTACTAGAGATTTCTTGATGAACTCCGGCACCAATAGCGGGATGATTTTTCCTAAAGGTTCCTAATTTTTGCCAGTGTTGAAGTGTTTTTTGAGTTTCCGGATTGGATTTCACATCCTCCCAATTCATGGGTGAGCGCAAGGTAGCATCGCCTTGTGTTCCTTCAACCACTAAAGATCTTCCCGTTTCGTCTCCGTAATAAATCTGAGAAATACCGGGAGTTAGTAACAATTTAGTACCACTTTCAATACTCTTAATTCGTTTGGCATCGAATGGCGAACCATCATCGTGAGACGATAAATAATTTAACACGCTGTATCCTTTTAGTTCCGAATTTAGTTGATTGGAATACATCGAAAATAATTCTTCGTAGCTTTTTTGAGCGGCGTTCCATTTGAATTCGAAGTTGATTAGGTTGTCAAATCCGTGTTGAAAATAATTCACTTTTTTATCTCCAAAGTCGAAATTTTGTCCAGCGCTAATGCCATAATTATAAACTTCTGCCACCGTGTAAAAGGAATTTTGATCTAAGACTTTGGATGGATTTTTTTTCTTCCAAGTTTCAAAAGCGTAATGGCATTCCGTTTTAAAATCGGTCCAAACATCTTCGTCTACGTGTTTTACGGTATCGCCTCGGTAGCCGTCAATTCCGAATTCTAAAATATAATCGGTCAACCATTTGATGATGTAGTATTTTGGCGCTCTCGGATACCCCGTTCTTTTAAAGAAAGCATCCAAGGAAGCTATTTCTTGATCGTAACGGCCTTCTTTTTTCCATTTTTCGACTAAAAAAGGAGGAAGATCCACATTTTGATGGCTTTCCGTAAGTACATCCGGAAGGTTTTTTACCAAGGTGCAAGCGGTCGTATTTCCGTAGTTTTTGTAATCGCATTGTGGTCCAGTTCGAACCCAATCTTCGGGCCAAACGGTATCGATATCAGTTACAGGTCCGGTATGGTTGATTACACCGTCGAGCATGATTCGAATTCCCTTGGCGTGGGCTTTAGTTACCAATTCGGCTAGGTCTTTTTTGGTTCCGAAATTGGGATCGATAGCCGACCAATCTCGAGCCCAATACCCATGAAATCCATAACTTAAGCCGGTTCCTTCGTCGACACCATCTTGAATTTGCTCGACAATTGGAGTAAACCAAATTACATTGACGCCCAATTTATCAAAGTAGCCTTCGTCTATTTTTTGAGAAATACCTTTTAGGTTTCCGCCTTCAAAACCTCTTAATTTTCCGGTGGTTTTGTTCCGGTTGAGGTAAATTTCTTTGGTTGGATTTCCGTTCAGAAATCGGTCAGTCATTAGAAAATATAAGTTGGCACCTTCCCACACAAAAGGAGTTTTCGTCATTTTTTTTGTAAGTACAGTTTTGGATTTTTTGATTTGTGCAATTGTGAATTGAGTATTCAACAGTAACAAAATTAATAGTAATAGTGGACTCTTTTTCATTTTTAAAACAAGATTTTTATTTCTTTTTGAATTCCTTTTTCCCATAAAACTGGGATTTCAATGGTATTGTTGTTAGTGTTTTGGAAAGTGATTTCGGCACCATTCA
>CALPUN020000141.1 GCA_943326765.2 Bifidobacterium breve
AAGACATCAAAATGGAATGGGGATTATGAAAAAATACCGCCCAAAGACCAAAAAGAGAAATATCAATTATTAGAATGGCTGCAACTAATTAAAAAATAGAAAATGTTTGTAAAAATTCAAAATATAACTACGGGTACCAAAACCGGGTTTGTAAAAATTGGTGCTTTCACTTTCGAATGTCTAGTTGTAGAGCCTAATGACTGTGTTTTGACCTTGACCAGCATTCATAAAAATTTTGGTTATTCCGGAAATTCATCTTTATGGCTGTACACTATTCTAGAAAATCTGCACCAAAGAACAACCCTTCCAATAGAAATTCTTGAAGCATATCATAGCCCTTTGTTGGCTCAAATGACAAACTCGAACAATCAGGTTCGTCAAATTGAAACTGTAGCCGTATCGTCGTTAATAAACACTTGTGAGATCCTTCTATTAAAAGATCTTGGGGACAGCCCCTTAGAAAATGAAATCGCATTATTAGAGACCGCAAAAAAAATACTTACGGGCACTAAGACCCTAAACATTACTGAACTTATTGAAGAAGCTACTGGATATTCTTTAAGTAAAGAACATGCGCTGAGTATGCTTGATTCATATTTTAGTATGAATACAGACCGTTCCGAATTCAAATGGATCAAAACTTTTCCGAAATCTATTTGGAATGTTTTATTTGAAATCCACGGTTTAAATTGGGTAAGCATAAGAGAAAATCCAACTAGTGTTGCAAAAATTCTTTATGACATTATCTTTAGTAGATTATCCGATTCTTTACTAGACGAGATTCGGCACCTTCCACCTAAAAGAACATACAAAAGAAAAGGAAACCAACTGCAACAAAACGAACATTCAGAAATTAAAGAATATTTCATCCGCATTACCACTTTATTAAACATTACGAATAATAATTGGCCTGTGTTTTTACAACTCTTAAACCGAACACATCCAATTAATCCTAATTATAAAACTAAATTACCTTTGTTTATAGGAAGAGATGCAGAAGAGAAGCCAATTCTTTCCAATTTTAATAAAATATTACTTAAAACATCTTAAAAAAAAACTCGCCTTTATTCTAGGCGAGTTTTTTAAATAAAAAATTAATTTCTTAAACGACCGTTTTCATTAGCCATTGCTTCATTGCAACTTCGTTTTCTATGGTTACTTTCAAGTCGGCAATATTAATTCTATCTTGTTTCATAGAATCTCTATGTCTGATGGTCACCGTTTGATCTTCTATCGTTTGATGGTCAACGGTAATACAAAATGGCGTTCCTAAGGCATCTTGCCTTCTATACCGTCTTCCAACGGCATCCTTTTCATCGTAGGTCACATTAAAATCCCATTTCAAATCTTCTATGATTTTTCGCGCTATTTCTGGCAACCCATCTTTCTTAACTAACGGCAATACCGCTGCTTTGGTTGGAGCTAAAACAGAAGGTAATTGCAAAACTGTTCTAGTCGAACCATCTTCTAGGGTTTCTTCTTTAAGAGAATTAGAAAAAACAGCTAAAAACATACGATCCAATCCGACTGAAGTTTCAACTACATACGGCGTATAATTTGAATTGGTCTCAGTATCGAAATACTGCATTTTCTTTCCAGAAAATTGCTCGTGTGCTTTTAAATCAAAATCGGTTCGAGAATGAATTCCTTCTAATTCTTTAAATCCAAAGGGAAAATTAAATTCGATATCAGCGGCTGCGTTAGCATAATGTGCTAATTTTTCATGGTCGTGAAACCGGTAATTTTCTTTTCCTAAACCTAGCGACAAGTGCCAATTTAATCGGGTTTTCTTCCAGTATTCGTACCATTTCATTTCTTCGCCTGGCTTTACAAAAAATTGCATTTCCATTTGTTCGAATTCTCTCATACGGAAAATGAATTGGCGAGCCACAATTTCATTTCTAAAAGCTTTGCCGGTTTGCGCAATTCCAAATGGGATTTTCATTCTTCCCGATTTTTGAACATTTAAAAAATTGACGAAAATCCCCTGCGCTGTTTCAGGTCGCAAATACAAATCCATTGCGCTATCGGCAGAGGCTCCTAATTTTGTCCCAAACATTAAGTTGAATTGACGCACTTCAGTCCAATTTCTTGAACCCGTTTCTGGATCTGCTATTTCTAATTCTTCTATCAATGCCTTTACATCTTCTAGGTTTTCGTCTCCTAAAGATTTAGCCATTCTTTCTAGTATTTCTCTTTTCTTAGCTAAATATTCTACTACCCGTACATTTGTTGTAGTAAATTCTTCTCTATTAAAAGCATCTCCGAAACGAACGGCCGCTTTTTCAATTTCTTTCTCTGCTTTTTGATTCAGTTTCTCAGCATAATCCTCAATTAGGACATCGGCACGGTATCTTTTTTTAGAATCCTTGTTATCAATCAAAGGGTCATTAAAAGCATCCACGTGACCGGATGCTTTCCAAGTCGTTGGATGCATTAAAATAGCAGCATCTAAACCCACTATATTTTCGTGCATTTGAACCATTGATTTCCACCAATATTCTCTGATGTTTTTCTTTAATTCTACTCCGTTCTGCGCATAATCATACACAGCACTCAAACCATCATAGATTTCGCTTGACGGAAAAATAAATCCATACTCTTTCGCATGCGAAATTACATTCTTAAATAAATCTTCTTGTTTTGCCATAGTGGTGCAAAAATATAAAAAGTGAAATTAAAAATTAACATAAAACACCATTGAATCCGAGTTTTTTATATTTTTATAGTATAAAAGCCATTCAAATGTTCGAAAATATTCTAAACCTCTTCTTTCCAAAGGTATGCGTGGGCTGCAATTCCTTATTGTTACCGAGTGAAAATGTAATTTGTACGCAGTGCCGGCACCAAATTCCACATACAAACCATCATTTGAATCCTGAAAATGAAGCTTACAAAAAGTTTTACGGTAAACTTCCAGTAGAATTTGCAGTGACTTTCGTTTATTTTCATAAAAAAGGAATCGTTCAAGAACTCATTCACAACTTAAAATACAAAGGATTTGAAGAAGTGGGTACTGCCATTGGCGATTGGTTTTCTGAGGACTTAAGAGTCATTCCGAAAATTGAAACAGTAGATGAAATCATCCCCGTGCCGCTCCATCCTAGAAAAAAGAAAGAGCGGGGCTACAATCAAGTAACAACCTTTGGAAAATCTTTAGCAAAAAATCTTGAAATCCCTTTTAATGAGGAAATCCTGATTCGAAAAGTCTATTCGAAAACCCAAACTAAAAAAAACTTACTTGGCCGAATGGACGTAAATTCTCGCACTCTGTTTGATGTTGCTTTTACAGAAAAAGACACTCACAAACATTTCCTCTTAATTGACGATGTGTTAACAACAGGTTCTACGCTGGAAGCTTGCGGAAAAGCGCTATTGAAAATTCCTGGGGCAAAAATTAGCATCGTTTGCATGGCAATGTCGCATTCGTAAGTAGGAAAAAATAGTGTAAATAAATACTATTTTTGTATTAACTAACTGTAATTCAATACATTGTTTGTGTAATTTCCTGTTATATTCTTTTTTATATTCATTGAAACTCCCTAATTAGTTTCAAAAAAAATTAATTAATTAATCCTTAATATTTTTCAATACCAGTAAATATAATTGTTATTTTGTGGTGCGAAAAAATATTTACTACGTTGAAAAAAAAAATACTCCTTTTTTGTGTTCTTCTTATCCTTACGCTAATAGGTTGCGCTAAGCGCGGTTCTATTTCGGGTGGTTTGAAAGATACCATTGCACCGGTATTAAAAGTAAGTTTTCCAAAAAATTACACTACTGATTTTAAAGGAAAAACAATCAAATTAAGCTTTGACGAGTATGTTAAGTTAAAAAATGTCGATAAACAATTAATTATATCGCCACCATTAACTAAAAGGCCGCAAATACTTCCTGTTACCGCGAGCAAATCTATTACAATCCATTTTTTAGATTCTTTACAAACCAATACCACTTATAGTCTGAATTTTGGGCAAAGCATCGAAGACAATAACGAAGGAAATCCTTACCGCCAATTCAAATATGTTTTTTCAACTGGGAAATTTATTGATTCCTTGTCCTTAAGTGGCACTATTAAAGATGCTCATCTAAAAAAAACAGATGCGTTTGTAAACGTGATGCTGTATGAAATTAACGACAAGTATACCGACTCCATCATTTATAAAGAAAACCCTAGGTACATTACGAATACTTTGGACAGCGCTGCAAGCTTTAAATTGGACCACTTAAAAGCTGGAAAATACGTATTAGTAGCATTAAAAGATTTGAATAACGACACTAAATTCAATCCGAAAACGGAAAAAATAGGTTTTCGCAAGCAATACATAACCCTCCCAAATGACAGCCTCTTTGAGATTGATTTGTTTAAAGAAAAAGCCGCCTTTAAAGCGCTAAAACCTTCACAAACCGCTGGAAATATCATTACCGTTGGTTACGAGGGAAGCCCGAAAGAGGCTCAATTTAATTTGAAAATGGGAAGTAAAAACTTAAATGCGATTGTTACTCAAGTTCCAAAAAAAGACTCCTTACAACTTTGGTATCAGCCCATAAAAATGGAAAAAACGGCAGTTGATTCTTTACAACTTTCGGTTTCAAAAGAAAAGTACCACCAAGATTTCAACTTTAAAATCAAAAATCAAAAGGTGGATTCATTGAAAATAACCGCAATTCAAATCAGCGTTCTACCCCTAGGCGAGCGATTTACTTTGAATGCTACTTTACCTCTAACCAAAATAGATGTTTCAAAAATACAATTGATTTCTAAAGATTCTACTTCCATTCCATTTAAAACAGAGTACGATGATTTGAATTTAGCTTTGAAATTTGATTTTCAAAAAGAACCTTTGGAAAAATACAAACTAAAACTTCTTCCTGGTGCCCTCACCGATTATTTGGGCGCAACAACCGATACAATTGCCTTTAAATTTGAGACTAATAACAGTTCCGATTATGGGAATTTGCGTTTGAATTTAGAGAACGTAAAGCAATTTCCAATAATTATTGAATTAACCGATAAGAATGGCGATGTTCAATTAACGTCTTATTCTGAAAACAGTACTCAAATCGACTTTAACGCTATTAAGCCCGATTTGTATACCTTGAGGGTGGTTTATGATGAAAATAAGAATAAAGTTTGGGATCCAGGAAGTTTTCTAGAGAAAAGACAATCCGAAGAAGTCCTCTATTTTCCAAAAGATATTGACGTGCGAGCCAATTGGGATGTGCAGCAAACTTTTAATTTGAAAAAGTAAAGGTGTCTTTATCGTTTAAAAATCCGAATTTTATTCTAGTTTCCAACAATTTTTCTTTATCTAGAATTGCATAATATATGCCTTCTGTTTCTTGAGGTTCGACCAAATATGTTCCAAGAAAATCTACTGCCTGCGAATGCCCAATGTATTCTAATTGATTATGATCTACTCCTATTCGGTTCACCCCAATAGTATAGCACATGTTTTCAATAGAACGTGCTTTGAGTAAAATATCCCATGCGCTAATCCTTGTTTTCGGCCAATTAGCTACATAAAGTAACAAATCATAATCTTCTAAATTTCTAGAAAATACTGGAAATCTCAAATCATAACAAATCAACGGGCAAATTCGATATCCCTTGTATTCGATGATTATTTTTTCCGTTCCCGCTGTATAAATTTTATCTTCTCCCGCAAGGGTAAACAAATGTTTTTTGTCGTAACGGGTTATTTCTCCGGAAGGCAAAACAAAGAGAAGGCGGTTGTAGTATTTACCATCTTCTTTGACAATCATGCTGCCTATAATTGCTGCCTTTTTTGATCTTGCACTATATTGTAACCAACGAACCGTTTCGCCTTGCATAGACTCTGCCACTTGCAGTGGATTCAT
>CALPUN020000142.1 GCA_943326765.2 Bifidobacterium breve
AAAAAACGCGGTTTGACGATGGGTCGAGAGCGTAAAGACGAGTATGTTGGTGAGTTAGCGCAATACATGAAACGCAGTAATATAGGAAGTCGCGTATCGGGTTTTGTGGAGCGCATGTTGTTTTCGGCAATGATTGAAGCCAGAAGCTGCGAACGTTTTAAAGTGCTTTCGGAAAACATTCAAGATGAAGAACTTTCCATTTTCTACAGAGATTTGATGGAAAGCGAAGCCGCTCATTACACCACTTTTATAACCTATGCTAGAAAATACGGAAAAGGAATCGATGTCGAGCAACGCTGGCGCGAATGGTTAGATTTCGAAGCATCCGTTATTGCCAAGTATGGAAAAAGTGAAACCATTCACGGATAAAGTAGATGTACGATTTACGAAGTACGATTTTGGATATAATAAATCGCCTGTCGTAAATCGCCTATCGTAAATCAAAATTGCAAATGTTACGCCTTTCCGAAGCTACTCCTAAAGATTTCCACATCATACAATCCATAGCGTATGCTACTTGGCCAGTTACTTATGGCAACATTCTTACTTCTCAGCAATTGGAGTACATGCTTGGATTGTTTTATTCTCAGGAAATGCTAGAGAAAAATTTCAATGAAAATGGACATCGCTTTTTGTTGGTTCACGAAGGTTCAGAAATAGTTGGATTTGCTTCGTATGAACACCATTATCTCCAAACAAAAACAACACGCTTGCACAAATTATACGTACTTACAGAAGTTCAAGGCAAGCAAGCGGGAACATTATTGCTTTCAGAAGTGGAGCAACTTGCACGAGCAGTAAATTCAATTGCCGTGTCTTTAAATGTCAATAAATTCAACAAAGCCTATTCCTTTTATCTTAAAAAAGGTTTTGTAGTGGTTGGCGAAATTGACCTCCCGATTGGGGATGGCTATTTAATGGAAGATTATGTGATGGAAAAAGTGCTATAGTTACTTTCCAACTCAAAAGTATAAATCATTTAAGCTCATTTGCGAGGGATTTTTCCGTAAATTTGAAGAAGCTTTTTGCTATTAAATTCTTTTCTTATGAAGATAGTCGTTGCTTTTTTTCTTTCTTTTTCTTTTCTTTTCTCACTTTCTTGTTCCAAAAAAAATACTTCGGAAATCCTTCCCAAAGTGGGCGATATTACCGAAAGTGTGTATGCCTCAGGCGTCGTAAAAGCTACCGGGCAATATACCGTCTATTCTACCGTTAATGGAATTCTTAAAAAAACGAAAGTTACTGTAGGTCAAAATATTACCGAAGGTCAATTGCTTTTTGAATTGGATAAAGATAAAGCCGAATTGAATACCGAAAGTGCGCGTTTATCCTATCAACTAAGCCAAGAGAATAACCGGTTCGTTCAAGACAAAATTTCGGAAATGGAGCTGAAAGTCCAAGCAGCGAAAGACAAATTAGCTTTAGACGAATCCATTTACCAACGCAACTTGCGTATCAAACCATACCAAGTGATTTCAGAAGTCGATTTTGAGCGAGTAGCTTTAACTTATAAAAGTTCTAAAATCAATTACGAATCGGCACAAAAACAATTGGCGCAACTCAGAGCTCAAGTACGTAACGATCAAAGCAGGAGCAATATCAATTTGAAAATAAACGAAAAATCGCTAAGTGATTTTGGAGTGAAAAGCGCTTTTTCGGGGCAATTGTTTGACATATTGGTCAAAGATGGTACCTTAATTACTACCCAAACACCTTTAGCAACTATTGGCCAAACCAATACTTTTCTATTAGAATTGGATGTTGATGAAAACGATATGGTTCGGGTGTCGGTGGGTCAGAAAGTCATTGTTACTATGGATAGTTACAAAGGGCAAGTGTTTGACGCTGTGATTGACAAGATTTACCCCATCATGGATTTGCGTTCTCGAACCTTTAAAATTGAGGCACACTTCGTAAAACCGCCGCAAAAACTTTATCCGAATCTAACAGCAGAAGCCAATATTGTGATTCAAACCAAGAAAAATGCGGTTACAATTCCACGAAGCTACTTGTTGCCTGGTGATTCCGTTTTAGTTTCAAAAGACACAAAACGAGCGGTAAAAATTGGATTAAGTGATTATCAAAATGCTGAAATTCTATCGGGTTTGAAAGCTCAAGAACCGATTTACAAACCTCAATAATGAATAGCAAACTCATCTTAAACATTGCGTTACACTTGTTACAAGCGCGTTTGAAACAGACGATTGTGGCGGCAATTGGCGTGACGTTTAGTATAGCGATGTTTATTTCTTTGGTGAGTTTTATGAATGGGTTGAACGATTTACTCGACGGATTGATGCTCAACAGAACGCCTCATGTGAGGTTGTACAACGAAATAAAACCCTCGGAACACCAACCGCTGAGTTTGGATCAATCGTATGAAAAGACTACGATTTTTGTTAGGTCTATCAAACCTAAAGATCGAGGGAAATCCATTTACAACGGCAAGAGTATTATTAAAAATCTAAAATCGGATCCTAGAGTAATTGATGTGGCTCCGAAAGTGACAACCCCTGTTTTTTTTAATTCGGGTACCATTGAAATTTCTGGAATCATCAACGGAATTGATGTACGTGCCGAAGAAAAATTGTTCCAAATTAGTGATTATATTATCGACGGCAAAGTAGCTAACTTAGAACAAAACAACAGTATTATTATAGGAAAAGGTTTGGCCGATAAAATGCTATTGGTCAAAGGCGATATCATTAAAATCACTACTTCCAAAGGCAATTTAGCATCGTTGAAAGTGGTTGGCATTTCTCAAATTGGAATCGCCGAAATTGATGATGTGTCCAGTTATACTTCTATTGCTACCGCGCAAAAACTCATTGGGGAACCTACAAATTACATAACCGATATTCAAGTTAAATTATACGATATGACTACGGCGCCTTTACTGGCTAAGGAATTTCATTCTAGATTCAACTTGGATACGATTGATTATCAAACCGCCAATTCTCAGTTTGAAACAGGAAGTTCCGTGCGATCGATTATCTCTTACGCGGTAGGAATCGTATTATTGATTGTGGCTGGTTTTGGGATTTACAACATCCTAAACATGATGATTTACGAGAAAATGGATAGTATCGCGATTTTGAAAGCGACCGGTTTCTCAGGAAGTGATGTCAAATGGATTTTCATTTCGTTATCCTTGATTATTGGATTTGTGGGTGGGATTTTCGGATTGCTATTTGGCTACATTTTTACCTCCATTATTGATGTGATTCCCTTTGAAACTGCCGCGTTGCCCACCATCAAAACCTATCCCATACATTATACCCCTTTGTATTATGGTATTGGGATTGTCTTTGCGCTTTGCACGACAGCAATCGCTGGATATTTCCCAGCCCGAAAAGCCAGTAAAGTAGATCCGGTCGAAATTATTAGAGGAAAATAAGATGGAAAAGGATAATAAAGTCATAGAAACAGTAGGTCTAACGAAATACTTTTCCGACCCTATAAAATTTCAAGTGATCAAAGAGATTTCGATGACCGTCAATCATGGTGAATTTGTTTCTATCGTAGGAAAATCTGGCTGTGGAAAATCGACGTTATTGTATTTGTTATCCACTATGGATACGGATTATGAAGGACAACTTTTTATTCACAATAAATTGGTAACCGGGCAAACAGATATGAACTTAGCTAAAATTAGAAATGAAAACATTGGCTTCGTTTTTCAATTTCATTATTTATTAGCGGAATATAATGTGTTGAAAAATGTGATGTTACCCGGACTTAAATTAGGAAAATACACCAATCAGGAAGTAGAACACCGCGCCATGGGGCACTTGAAAACACTGGATATGGTTGATCAAGCGTTGAAAATGCCCAACCAATTGAGTGGTGGTCAAAAACAACGGGTGGCTATTGCCCGAGCGCTAATCAACGATCCTTTAATTATTATGGGCGATGAACCTACTGGGAATTTAGACAAGAAAAACAGCGATTTGGTTTTTGATATTTTCAACCAATTAGCAGCAGAAAAAAATCAAACCTTATTGATTGTAACGCACGATACTGATTTTGCCAAACGAACGCACCGTATTATTACCATGGAAGATGGTCAAATTGTTACTTAATCTAACTAATTAAAAGATCGTGTTTGTACAGTAATCCTATGACATTTTGGGAGGAAAACACCGCTTTGTTCAACTTCGTTTTTTCCGGATCAATAGTAATGTTGTTACTGGTTTTAAAGTTGGTTTTGTAGGCGAGGGCTTTCGCAAATTCAGCGCGATACAAATCGCAACGGTCAAAGACAACTTCCGTCAAATCGGTACTCATAAAATCAACCGCAATTAAACTACAATCTTGAAAGGGTGTTCCTTTTATTTTTAGAGTGTAAAATTTTGAAAAGTCTAATACACATTCATAAAAAGCGATTTCAAAAATTAATTTATCACACATCGCAAAGTTAACGTCTTTGATTTGGCACTTCGAAAAGGTAACCGTTCGCAGCGCTACATGATTGATTTTCGCTCCGTTAAAATGACATTCCACAAAGCTACAGTCGATAAAGGTGACAGCTATAAAATTGCATAGCGAGAAGTCGCAACCAACAAACTTACAGTTTTCAAATTCCTTAAAATTTACTTCCTCTCGACTATAAGTGAGGTTTTGGTATTCTTGATCTAAGAAATAATCGGTCATGAAAGTGGGTTTCGGTAACGGTTGCAACAAAGAAACGAAAATTCACTAGAACCCTTTCCGTTTTCATGCTATTACTTTCGGGAATGTTCGATGCGGAAAGCGTCTTGATTATTAGCACGATTTTACAATTAGTAACTCTAGATGCAATGCGAGGACGAGTTTCATCTTTGAATACTATGTTTGTAAGCTCGCCGAACGTATTGGGTGATTTCGAAAGTGGCGTTATGGTGCATTGGTTCGGAATCGTTCGTGCCTTCCCGTTTTTTATAGCGCAGCAATTGCTAGAATTTGATATCGCCGAAAAGAGAAAAAAAAGTAGGATTTAGGAATTATTCGGATATAAAAAAAGCTCCTAAGAATAGGAGCTTCATTTTTTTTGTGACCTCGACTGGATTCAAACCAGTAACCTCTTGAGCCGTAATCAAGTGCGCTATTCAGTTGCGCCACGAGGCCTTAATTCGGGTGCAAATATAGCCATAAATACGGTATTTGCAAATGAAATTGTAAATAAAATCGAGAATAAATTTAACGCTCTAAAGCACGGATTGTTACATAATACCGCCAAGCAATGATAGCCAGTTGCCACTTTTTGGCCCGACTAATATCCAACCTTTTTTTTGTAAAACTGGGAAGGATCATTCGATTAATTCGTGCTAATACTACAAACATATTCTTTTCTATTTCAAACAAATATAAAAAAAGACTGTCGGTGTAGTTGGTCTTTTTACGTTTATTTTTCTTGCTTTCACAGCTTCCGCTTTCAGTTTTTCTAATTCGGCGCCCGATTTTCGTTTCCTTCGCAAAATGCAAGACCATGTTTTTATACGAATTGTTGAAATAGAGGTTGATAGCCGTAAGCATAAATCGCTTTCAGAGTCTTACGGGCTCACTATAGGATGTTTTTTTTGGGCGTTCCCACAAGGGTCAGGCTATCCGTTGCAATTCCCAGTTTTTAGAAAGCCGTGAAAAACTGCTTTCTAAAAACCAGGAGATTTTCACTACTATCCTTAACGCAATCCAAACGCACAACTATTTTTTTGTAACACAACTATAAAAATAGTTATACAACTAAAATTGAAGGAATAGCTTTTTTTTTAGAGCAA
>CALPUN020000143.1 GCA_943326765.2 Bifidobacterium breve
ATCCTGGAAAAAAGTCGCCGAAAACATGTACTTCCCTTATTCCGAAGAACTTGATGTGTACTTGCAACAAGATGGATTTCTTGACAAAGAATTGGTTCGCGTTGCCGATCTAGATCGAAGCCAAAGACCGATCAATCAAAAATGGTCGTGGGACCGCATCTTGCGCTCTCCTTACATTAAGCAAGCAGATGTGTTGCAATGTTTCTATTTCTTTGAAGACCATTTCTCTAAAGAAGCCTTACACCGAAATTTCGAATTCTACGAATCATTTACGGTGCATGAAAGTTCACTTTCGCCTTGTGTTCACTCGATTCAAGCCGCTGCTTTGGACAAAATGGATATGGCGTATACTTTCTATTTAAGAACGTCTCGTTTAGACTTAGACGATTACAACAAAGAAGTAGAAGAAGGGTGTCACATCACTTCGATGGCCGGAACCTGGATGAGCATCGTGGAAGGTTTTGGCGGTATGCGAATCAAAAACGATACGTTACACTTTGCACCACGAATCCCTAAAGAATGGAAAGGATATTCCTTTAAAATCAATTTTAGAAATCAAATTTTAAAGGTCGCCGTGCAACAACACAAAACTAGTTTTGTCTTAGAAGGCAGCCACGAAATCAAAGTGGTGGTCAATGGCAAAGAAGTTTTGGTAGAACCTAACAATTTGGTTACCGTTTAAAAGTCCAATAAAACCTGACGATTTTAAAAACGAGTCAGGTTTTTTATTTAAAAAAAATGAAAAAAATCGCGTTCGTATTGCTTCTTGTTTCGATTTCGGTTGGGGCACAAATTGATAAAGTAGAACCCCCATTTTGGTATGCAGGCATGCACAATACTGAAGTTCAGATTTTATTTCACGGCAAAAACATAGCCCAAAACGAAGTAGAAGTCAGCAACAGCCTCGTCATTAAAAATGTTCAAAAAACAGAAAATCCAAACTATCTTTTTGTAACAATTGATACTAAAAATGTGGCCGCTCAAGACTTGCTTTTTAGTTTTAAAAACAATGGCACCGTAGCTTTCACTCAAAAATATAGCTTAAAACAACGTCGAGAAAATTCCGCTTTGCGCAAAGGCTACGACGCTTCCGACATGATTTATTTGATTATGTCCGATCGTTTCGCCAATGGAAATACTACTAACGATAGCGACCCATCAGTTACCGAAAAAGGCGATCGCAACAATCCAGGTGGAAGACACGGTGGCGACATCCAAGGGATGATGGATCATTTGGACTATTTAAAAGAATTGGGCGTGACCGCACTTTGGCCAACACCGCTTTGCGAAGACAACGATGCGCGTTATTCGTATCATACGTATGGTCAATCTGATGTGTATCGGACCGATCCCCGATTCGGAACTAATGAAGAATATGTAAAACTCTCTTCAGAACTTCACAAGCGCGATATGAAACTCATCATGGATTATGTGACCAACCACTGGGGCATTGAACATTGGATGATGAAAGATTTGCCAACATACGATTGGTTGCACCAGTTCCCAGGTTATGCACAAACCAATTATAGAATGACGACGCAATTCGACACCAATGCTTCCGAAATTGATGCTAAAATGTGTATGGATGGATGGTTTGTACGTTCGATGCCCGATTTAAATCAATCGAATCCTTTAGTGTTAAATTATTTGAAACAAAACGCCATTTGGTGGATTGAATACGCCGATTTAGACGGGTTTCGTGTCGATACTTTTTCCTATAACGACAAAGAAGGGATTTCGAAATGGGCGAAAGCCATCACGGAGGAATACCCGTATTTTAATATCGTGGGAGAAGTTTGGATGCACAGCCAAGCCCAAATGGCTTATTGGCAAAAAGACAGTAAAATTGGAGCTATTGAGAGCTTCAATTCGCAATTACCTAGTGTGATGGATTTTACGTTACACGATGCTTGTAGTTCTGTTTTCAACGAAGACAACGCTTCCTGGGACAAAGGAATGATCAAAGTGTATGACAATTTCACCAATGATTTTCTATATCCAAATCCGAACAACATCATGACATTTCTTGAAAATCACGATACGGATCGCTTTAATGAAATCTATAAGAAAGATTTCAAAAAGTATCAAATGGGATTGGCTTTGATTGCAACCGCTCGCGGAATTCCACAATTGTATTACGGTTCCGAAATCGGAATGGACGGAAATAAAGCGAAAGGCGATGCCGACATCAGAAAAGATTTTCCAGGTGGATGGAAAGACGATAAAAACAATGCTTTTCAAAAATCGGGACGCACCGAAGAACAACAAAAGTTTTTCGACTATACTTCGAAACTCTTCACTTGGCGCAAAACCAATGACGCCGTGCATTTCGGTAAAATGAAACATTACATTCCTGAAGATAACGTGTATGTGTATTTCCGTTACACCGATTCCAAATCCGTGATGGTAATTCTAAATAACAGTGCTAAAAGCCAAACTTTTAAAACCAATCGATTTCAAGAAAGCATTAAAAACTATTCGATAGGAAAAGACATCATCACGGGAAAATCATTCGATTTAAAGAATGATATGACTGTTGAAAGTAAATCGGTTTTAATTTTAGAATTGAACTAATAACCGCGCAGTAAATTCAAAACGTTTTTAAAAGCAAATCTAAATATGCACGAATAAATGCCTTTGCATTCAGATTAAATTATGTCCCGCAAAGGCGCAAAGAATTTAAGAAAACCTACAAGCCAAAACAAACAATACCTGCCATTATGAATGAAAATGAATTGTCGAAAATTATAGTTGATATTTGTTATAAAATTCACACAAAACTAGGGCCTGGGCTTCTTGAAAGTGTATATGAAGCCGTTCTGTTTTATGAATTAAACGAGTTAGGACTTACCGTCGAAAGACAAAAACCAATTCCAGTTATTTGGAAAGAACTGAAATTAGATATTGGTTTTCGATCCGATTTAATAGTTGAGAACAAAGTCATTATAGAAATTAAATCTGTTGAAAAAATCAACCCCGTTCATCCAAAACAAGTAGCAACTTATTTGAAAATAACAAAGTTAAAACTAGGTTTATTAGTTAACTTTAATGAATCATTAATAAAAAACGGAATTACAAGAATTGTAAACAACCTCTATTAAAAAATTTGCTTTGCGCCTTTGCGTCTTTGCGAGAGTAACCAGAATTGCAATGAAAACACTATTTCAAATAACATTACTAGTCCTAACAACATTTTCTTTTGCTCAGAATGCCAACAGAAAATTCGAAAATTTCAAAAAAACAAACAACAGTTTAGAAGTGAGTACTTCTGATGGAACCTATATTTTCAAAACCTACTCAGATAAGATTATAGAAACCTCATTTGTACCAAAAGGACAATCCTTTGATCCTAATTCTCATGCCGTTATTTTGACGCCGAAATCTGGATTTGCAAAAATAAAATCAGACAAAAACAGCATTCATTTTGCTACAGTAGGAATCGATGTTAGCATTCGAAAAAATCCTTTCCAAATAACTTATTCTTATAAAACGAAAGAACTCCTTTCTGAGAAAAATGGCTACACCAAAAAAGACAGTTCTGAAGTACTCGATTTTAATATTGATGCTACCGAAGTTTTATACGGCGGTGGCGCCAGAGCCCTAGGAATGAACCGCCGAGGCAATCGTTTGCAACTGTATAACCGAGCGCAATATGGTTATGAAACTCGTGCGGAACTAATGAATTTTTGCATTCCTTTAGTGTTGTCTTCCAAACTTTATGCGGTTCATTTCGACAATGCCCCTATCGGATTTTTAGATTTAGATAGTAAAAAAGATAACACTTTAGCTTACGAAACTATCTCGGGAAGAATGACCTATCAAGTGATCGCTGGTGATTCTTGGACGGATTTGATTTCGAGTTATACCGATTTAACTGGCAAACAACCTTTGATTCCGCGTTGGGCTTTAGGGAATTTTTCCAGTCGCTTTGGCTACCATTCTCAAGAAGAAGTGGTGAAAACCATCGATAAATTTACCAAAGATGAAATTCCGGTAGACGCAATTATTCTTGACTTGTATTGGTTCGGAAAATCCATCAAAGGCACGATGGGGAACTTAGATTGGGACAAAGACAACTTTCCCACTCCATCCAAAATGATTGCCGATTTAAATGCCAAAGGCGTGAAAACCGTTTTAATCACAGAACCTTTTATATTAACCACTTCTTCAAAATGGGACGAAGCCGTTTCTAAAAAAATTCTAGCTACCGATATAGCGGGCAAACCATTTACTTATGATTTCTATTTTGGAAATACCGGATTGATTGATGTTTTTAAACCCGAAGGAAAAGCTTGGTTTTGGGACATTTATAAAAACTTAATCAACCAAGGTGTTGGCGGTATGTGGGGCGATTTAGGAGAACCCGAAGTTTTCCCTTCCAAAGCATTCACCGCAAAAGGAAAAGCGGACGAAGTGCACAACATTTACGGACACCATTGGGCCAAATTAGTAGCCGATGGTTATAAAAAAGATTTTCCAAACCAACGTCCTTTTATTTTAATGCGTTCTGGCTATTCCGGTTCGCAACGATTTGGAATGATTCCGTGGAGCGGCGATGTGAGTAGAAGTTGGGGTGGACTCCAATCACAAACAGAAATTGCACTGCAAATGGGAATGCAAGGAATGGGGTATATGCACTCCGATTTAGGCGGATTTGCAGGCAATTACTTTGATAACGAATTGTATATTCGATGGTTGCAATATGGTGTTTTTCAACCCATATTTCGTCCACATGCTCAAGAAGAAGTTGCTTCTGAAGTAGCCAATAAAGATATTGTAACTAAAGCCAAAACCAAAAAACAAGTCGAATTGCGGTACCAATTATTACCGTACAACTATACTATTTCTTTTGATAACAACCAAAAAGGAATGCCTTTAATGAGACCCGTTTTCTTTGAAGAGCCCGAGAACAAAGCCCTTGCTACAGTTTGCGGAACCTATTTGTGGGGGAACGATTTCCTAGTAACTCCAATCACTAAAGCTGCAGTCACATCGACTTCGGTGTATTTCCCAAAAAACAACAATTGGTTTGACTTTACCACCGACCAAAAATACGAAGGAGGTGGTTTTCAAAACGTGTCGGTTGTTGAAGATCGTATTCCCGTTTTTGTTAGAGGCGGGGCATTTATTCCGATGATAAAAACCATACCAAACACTTCGGAATATTCCCTTTCCAATGTAAACTTACATTATTATTGCGACGATAAAACCAAGACTAGCTCGGGAAAAATATACAATGATGACGGACTAACGCCTAATGATTTTGAGAAAGGCTCTTACGAGATTTTAAATTTTAAAGCGTCGAATACCCCAAAAGAGCTTAACATAACTTTCACCACTGAAATCGGAAAAAACTATCAATGGACTACCAAAAATATAGCCTTAATTGTACACCACTTGGATGCTACAGTTCAAAAAGTAACGGTGAATGGTGCCGAAATCACTTTCCAAAACACTAACAACAATACCATTGAAATCCCAGTTTTATGGGAAAAAGGAATTCAAAAAGAAATAAAAATCTTGTTTTAAAAATGAAAAAGAGTCCACTATTACTTTTAATCTTGTTACTGTTGAATACTCAATTCACAATTGCACAAATCAAAAAATCCAAAACCATACCTACAAAAAAAGTAGCAAAAACTCCTTTTGTGTGGGAAGGCGCCAACTTATATTTTCTAATGACTGACCGATTTCTGAACGGAAATCCAACCAAAGAAATTTACCTCAACCGGAACAAAACCACCGGAAAA
>CALPUN020000144.1 GCA_943326765.2 Bifidobacterium breve
AAAGGTGCCGTTGGTACCAGCGTTATTGGTTACCAGCATATTGCCGTTGTCAAAGGTCAATTTCTGAATGTCTGCAACTGGATAAGTGGTCTGACTTCCTGCAATTGGACGAACGAACATGGTTTGTGCGTTGATGCTGATGCAGAACAAGGCAGCGCATGCGATATAGATTGTTTTCATTTGTTTGTTTTAAATTTTAACAAACTTAGCCTTTTATTAACACTTTAACATATTATTCATGCAATTAACTCTAGGTCAAGTTGGTTCAAGTTGGTTGCTTCAATGCTCATATCAACTAAATTCTAAGCAAAATACTTTTAGCCTCTTGTGAACGGCTTTATATACAAGGCTTTAAAGGATGCGTTTTACAATGAATACGGGTTTGATTCACAGAGCTGGTGCAGGAGTTTCTGATTGAATAAGTAACACATAAAGCGCCTGTTTGTGTGGTTTCAAATGCTATTGGGTTGGTAGTTTTGATTCATTGCCGTTGCTTGTGTTTTCATACATTCCTGAGCCTTGTTCATTTCTGACAAAGGCTGTTCTGGAATTATACAATTCATATTGATGGGTCAAAACATTGCAAAATCCATTTTTTCTGAGAAATTTGGACATAGCGTGCAAATACCGCTTCTAAACCGTTGTGCTTTTTGTAGATGTGCTGCAATCCTTTGATGAACGTTTTAAAATCGATGCTGTTGAAAGTGCGATGTACGAAATTTTCTAATCGGTCTAGGTCATGTTCCGTATGTGATTGTACAACGCTACTTTTTCATCAAGAAAGCATTTTAGCTCGGAAGTAGTCATGGGGTGTTGCTTTTTTGAGAATAGAACCCGTCTTTTAATAAGCCCGTTCTTAGTTGCGGAATGTACCCCGTTTTATTTTTTAAATACTTGATTTGCGTATCGGAAACACAGGGTAGTTTTCCGTTACCAGTGGCCCAAATATAGGTTGAAGAATCTGGAGAATAATACCTTATATTTCCGGTTATTGTTTGATGAAAATGAGTTTTTAATTGTGAATTTTCGGCAGGAAATAGCATACTTCTAAATAGGAATGTCGTTTCTTTAAAAGTGAGGTTGTCCTGAAAATTGGATTTTATTTTCTGAGAAAAAAGGACAAGAAAAAACAAAGGAAGTAAAGACCAATAACTCATTTTGAGAATTCCTATACGAGTTGGGATAAAATGGGCTAAAACGACCAATCCAAAAAATAATTCATAGTTCAGGAAAAATCGATATTGGGGTGAAGTTGCCAATAAAAAAAGACATTGTACCATCATTACAAGATAGAGCATCCAATATTTTCTTTCGTTTAAGAATTGTTTCAGATAAATAGGAATTCCAATAAGTAGCACTAGCAGTAAACTGTTAAAAACGCTGTATATTTTTGAGTCAAAAATCCATTTGAATACGATTGCCAATGGCTCTAGCTTTCTAAATTCTTGACTAGAAATGAAAAAATCATACTGTTTGGCTGGGTTAAATGAAAATTGATAAACTTCTTTTGGAAGGGTATAGGCAAAGTCGAAAGTAACTATGTTGGAAGGAAAAAATGGATAACCAGTTAGGATAGCGTTTTTTATACCAAAGAGGCATAGCACCAACAACCCAAAAAGGTAACTCCCCAAAACTTTAGAAGCTAATTTCTTAAAATGGAGCATCCACAGCAGCAATGGAAGTAAAAGAATTGGGAGTGCCGTGATTTTTACAAATACAATAAAACTAGAAAGGATAAAGATCAAATTGAAATCGGATACCGAAGTACTTTTAAAATTTTCCAAGAAATAATAAAAGACAAAAAAGGAAATCATGTAAACTGCAAAATCGGGCGATGGCGAACCCAAAAACGGAAATAGTGCTAAATTTGCAATGGGGAATATGGCCAAGACTAAAAAATGCCGTTCCTGTTTTTTTGAAATCGAATCCCAAAAACAAACACTACAAAAAGTGGCCATTACCAAACAAAATCCGTTCAGGTCGTTGTAGCAATTTCCAAAAAAGGAAAAACTAAAAACACTTTGTAGGATATGCCAGCCGCTTGTTTGCCCTAAAAAAATATGCAAATTCCCCAAACCTTTTACAAGACCAAATTCGGTTAGCCATTTTATAGTTTGAACATAATACGTTTCATTATCAACGAAATAACTTGCCTTGGCTGATTGTGCTAATGTCAATAGCAAAACCACAATTAGAAATCCTTTTGTCTTATTTGAAAGGGAATAAAATGATTTCAAAATGGTGCTGTAGAGCGCTTTGATTTCTTCTTTCGAAAACAGGAATACCGCTGCTTGAACAACAATTAAAAAAATATGAAACTCCCAATTAATTCTTCCAAAGATGGCCCAAATCGTAGCTAAAATGGTGGTGGTAACTAGGCCTAAAAGGAAGTGAATAAAGAAATGGTTGGGCTTTAATGCGGTTATTTTTACTAAACCAAACCCAAGGGTAATCAAAGTAAAAAAAAGATAGAACCAAGTGAATAAAACCAGTAACATGACTAAATGTTAGAAATTAATCCATTCACCATCGTTAGTTTTCTATCGGCCATATCGGCTAATTCTTGATTGTGTGTGACGATAACGAAAGTTTGACCGAACTCATCTCGCAATTTAAAAAAGAGCTCATGTAAATTTTTTGCAGCGGTAGTGTCTAAATTCCCAGAAGGTTCATCAGCAAAAATTATTTTAGGTTTGTTTATTAAGGCTCTAGCTACAGCAACACGTTGTTGTTCTCCACCGGAAAGCGCATTGGGTTTGTGATGCATTCGATCTGACAAACCAAGATAATCGAGTAGTTTTTGAGCTTCTAGTTCCGTTTCTTTTTTTTCTTTTCCTGCAATAAAAGCGGGAATGCAAACATTTTCTAAAGCACTAAATTCAGGCAATAATTGATGAAATTGAAAGATAAATCCCAAATGAATATTTCTGAATTTGGATGCCGATTTGTCGTTCATCTTCAACATATTCTCCTCGTTAATGAATAACGTGGTATCGCTTTCCACAGTTGGTTTGTCTAAAGTTCCTAAGATTTGCAACAATGTAGTTTTTCCAGCGCCAGAAGCACCTACTATAGAGACGATTTCCCCTTTTTTAATGTGTAGGTCAACGCCTTTCAATACGTGCAATTGATCGTAATATTTGTGAATGTTTTTAGCAGTAATCATCTAAAAAAGGTTTCCACAAAGAAACAAAGATTTTGAGAATTATGAGAGTTGTTTTTATTTTAAATCAAAATCCTTTTGGGGCGGTATTGCCTGAGACTATGCAGTAATAAATAAATATACATTAATAGTTTATTTTTTGTTTAATTTATATTTACATTTGTTAAACAAAAATTTAAGTCTTTTATTCAATGGATTCACAAAGTCAAATAGATTCTTATTCCAATTCGAACAATCTGGATGAGCAAGCTATTTTTGCGGGCGGTTGTTTTTGGTGCACCGAAGCGGTCTTCCTTGCACTTAAAGGTGTTAAAGAAGTGCTTCCAGGATATATAGGCGGAAAAACACTCGATCCGACTTACAAAGAAATTTGCACAGGTGAAACAGGGCATGCCGAAGCAATTCAAATTAAATTTGATTCGAGTATTATTGGGTTTAACGAATTGATGGAAGTGTTTTTTGCCACACACGACCCAACTACTTTGAACCGACAAGGCAATGATGTTGGCACACAATACCGCAGTGAAGTTTTTTACTTTGATGAAAATCAGAAGAAGATTACCCAAGAATATATTGATTTTTTGAATAAGAATTTCACCTTCGCGAAACCTGTGGTAACCAAAATCTCACCGGTTTCAAAATTTTATACCGCAGAAGCGTACCATCACAATTACTACAACAGAAATCAATCTCAAGGCTATTGCAGTTTTGTAATTGCTCCAAAAATGGACAAACTAAAACACAAATTTCAATCAAAATTAAAAAAATAGGGAACCAATTTTTATTGAAACAAAGGCCTTTAACAAGCATTTAATAATATATATTAACTAGGTATGAGCACATTAACAGATAAAGAATTATTAGAAATTATTGGCGATGAACACCAAATGACATCAGCCGAAACGCCATTACGACCGGATGCTTTTGTAAAGACCGACGAGCAAAAGCGACTCGTAATCGAAAAGCATTTTCTGGCAATTATGGAAGAATTAGGATTGGATTTAACCGATGATAGTTTAAGAGGAACGCCTCATCGGGTAGCCAAAATGTATGTGGAAGAAATCTTTAGCGGATTGAATCCTAAAAATAAACCGAAATTGTCGGTATTTGATAATAGTTATCATTACGATAAAATGCTTGTGGAAGCCAACATCAATTTTAATTCTACTTGCGAGCACCACTTTTTGCCAATCATTGGAAAAGCGCATATTGGTTATGTGTCTAGCGGTAAAGTAATAGGATTGTCTAAATTGAATCGGATTGTCGATTATTATGCGCGCCGTCCGCAAGTGCAAGAGCGCATGATCATGCAAATTTTCAACGAATTAAAAACAGCATTGCAAACAGAAAATGTCATTGTAGTGGTAGAAGGTACTCATTTGTGCGTTTCCAGTCGAGGGATTAAAGATGCCTCTAGTTATACTTCAACCATTCAATATGGAGGAATGTTCAATGAAAAAGAAAATCGAAATGATTTCTTTAATCTACTGAAAACCGAAAAGTAATCGTATTCGTTTTGTAAGTTTGGGTTAAATTTTATTCCAAGCAAATGGCGCTCGAACTTCAAAATAAAAACAAATCCAAAGCAACTCGAGATCTTATTTTAGGGTTGCTTTTTGATGGTATTGGAATATTGTCTTTTTCAATTCCTTTGTTGGGTGAATTTTCCGATGTTATTTGGGCACCGCTTTCCGCTTATTTAATGACCCGTCTTTACAAAGGGTATCCTGGAAAAGTAGCAGGTATCTTTTCATTTTTAGAAGAACTACTGCCGTTTACAGATGTAATTCCGTCGTTCACTTTAATGTGGATCTACATTCATGTATTCAAAAAAAATAAAGTTTGAAAATGGTTTTATTTCTCTTTAGGAAGTAAAAAACCCAATTTCATACTGCGTAGCATTTTCTTTTCGAAAGCCCAGAAAAAACGGTATTGCCCGAACAGCAACCCAATTCCAACCAAAAGCACTTGATAAATCGGAAAAATCAACAGCAACCGAACGGGGGTATACCAAAATCCTAGCGTTTCTTTGGTAATGCCAAACCAATAACAAAAGGGTTTCGATAACCAAGCCGAGGCTGAACCTGTAATCGCAAAAACTATAATGATTATAGTCATTTGAAAATTAGATTGAATTCCCCAGCGCTGTTTGAAATTAGGCATAACGTTTCGAATAGAACTACAAATATAAAAGATAAATTTTCTCTAAACGTTATAATTTCTGTTTGTAATTACTCTAAAAGAAAAGGAAGTAGTTCTAAATATAGAATTGACTTCCGGTTAGTTGTTTCGTCAATTTTTGAACATTCGGGTTTGAACGGTCGCTGGCTATATTCTCTGGGATTGGTTTTAAAGTTGCTCCCCAAAGTTACTATAAAACATATTGTTTGGGAAGCATCGAAAACGGAATTCAAAAAAAAAGCCAAGCGATAGGCCTGGCTTTAATTTTGTAAAAAAAATAAAATTATGCTTTTTC
>CALPUN020000145.1 GCA_943326765.2 Bifidobacterium breve
GATGAGTATTTATCCTCACCCATGGACCGCCGCCCGAAATTCCACCTTTACCAACCCAATATTGCTTTGATTTCTGGAATTGCTTGGGATCATATTAATGTGTTTCCAACGTATGAAAATTATGTGGAGCAGTTTGAGATTTTCATTCAATTGATTACCAATGGCGGAATTTTGGTATACAATCAAGACGATGCCGAAGTCAAACGCGTTGCGGAAGCGGCAACCAATCCGATTCGAAAATTGCCTTATACTACTCCAAAATACAAAGTAGAAAACGGAATTACCTTACTGGAAACTCCCGAAGGCAATATGCCGATTGAAGTTTTTGGAGCTCACAATTTGAACAATTTAGCGGGTGCCAAATGGATCTGTCAAAATATGGGAGTTGATGAAGCCGATTTTTACCAAGCGATTGCTTCTTTCAAAGGAGCCTCGAAACGTTTGGAGAAAATTGCAGAGAGCAAAACCAAAGTAGCCTACAAAGATTTCGCTCATTCCCCTAGCAAAGTGGCAGCCACAACCAAAGCAGTAAAAGAGCAATATCCTGACAGAACTGTAGTGGCTTGTTTAGAGCTGCATACGTATAGCAGTTTGAATGCCGAATTCCTAAAGGAATACCAAGGAGCGTTAGATTACGCCGATGTAGCTGTGGTTTTTTACTCCCCCGATGCTGTAAAAATAAAACAATTGGAAGAAGTGACTTACGAACAGATTGCAAAATCTTTTAACCGAGAAGACTTAATTATTTACACGAATCCAAAAGATTTTAAAGACTATCTTTTTAATTTAAATTTAGAAAATTCTGCGCTATTGCTAATGAGTTCTGGGAATTATGGAGGATTGAATTTTGATGAGGTGAAAAGCTTACTTCAGTAGAACCATGTTATCAATTTTAAAAAGTCACATTTGTTTGTGGCTTTTTTTGTTTAAATTAGTGACTCTATTTAAACGCCATACAACATGTCTGAAAATACATTCTTCCCCATTCGCAGCTGGTCTGAAGACGACAAACCTCGCGAAAAATTACTACTCAAAGGCAAAGCAGCACTCAGCGATGCCGAATTGATTGCTATTCTTATCGGTTCTGGAAGTCGCAACGAATCTGCTGTTGATTTGAGCAAACGCATTTTAAACAGTGTCGACAACAACCTGAATGCGCTAGGAAAAATGACCGTAACAGCACTGCTTGCTTTCAAAGGAATTGGAGAAGCCAAAGCCATTTCGATTATTGCCGCCATGGAATTGGGTAGGAGACGTAGGGCAGAAGAAGCCGCAGAATTGCAAAAAATTACTTCCAGTCAAGCTATTTTTGAAATCATGCAGCCTATAGTTGGCGAATTGCCACACGAAGAATTTTGGATCATTTATCTCAATAATGCGAACAAGATTCTCTCCAAATCGCAACTTAGTAAAGGCGGCATAACCGGAACCATAGTGGATGTTCGATTGGTATTTAAAGTAGCTTTAGAACAAGGGGCGGTCGGGATTATCCTTTGCCATAACCACCCATCAGGAACCTTGCAGCCCAGTGAATCGGATAAACAAATTACTAGGAAATTAAAATTGGCGGGAGAAAATCTAGATATTAAAATTATCGATCATGTGATTGTCACGGACTCCAGTTATTTTAGTTTTGTAGATGCTGGAATTCTTTTTTAAATTTAACTTAGAATCCACAGAAAGTTTCCGATTTTTGTACTCCAAAATACAACGCCTTTGAAAACACGCATCTCTGATATTTTTTTCGATTTAGATCATACACTTTGGGATTTCGATACCAATTCGGGTTTGGCCTTTGATAAGATTTTTAGAAAAGATTATCCCAGTATTGACACGACTAGTTTTTTAGAAAAATATGTTCCCATTAATCAAGCCTGTTGGAAGCTGTTTCAAGTAGATGCCATTTCCCATGACGAACTTCGGTATCAAAGGCTAAAAAAATCGTTTGACGCTCTGCAGTATGGTATAACCGATATCCAAATTGAACAAATGGCTCAGGATTATATCGACTTTTTACCGGAATTCAACCATTTGTTTGATGATGCTATCGAAGTCTTGGCCTATTTGAAGGACAATTATAAATTGCATATTATTACGAATGGGTTTGCACAAGTTCAGTTCAAAAAAATCAATAATGCCAATTTAGCGGCATATTTTAAAACCATCACCAATTCAGAAATGGCTGGAGCCAAAAAACCAAATCCGATTATTTTTCAACATGCTTTGCATTTAGCGAATGCTAGAAAAGAGAACAGTATTATGATTGGCGATAGTCTCGATGCCGATGTGAAAGGAGCTCAAGATTTCGGAATGGAAGCTATCTTTTTTAACCCAAATCAAATTGAAGTAGCAGAAGAACTAATCCAAATTACTACTTTAGCACAACTTAAAATGATTTTTTAATGATGAAGAAACTTATTCCTATTCTTTTGCTTTTGGTAGCCAATATAGCAACAGCTCAAAACGCAGTCAATAAATACCACTATGTAATTGTTCCTTCCAAATTTAGTTTTCTCCAAGAAAAAGACCAATATCGACTCAATACTTTAACCAAATTACTACTTGAAAAATACGGTTTCATCGCTTATTTAGACACCGATTCCATGCCGGATGCAGTATTCGAATCGAATTGTACTAAATTGTATGCAAGTGTTGAAGATGTAGGAAGCTTTATAATGACAAAGCTAGTTGTAGTTTTAAAAGACTGTAAAGGCACTATTTTATACCAAACTGCAGAAGGAAAAAGTAAAGAGAAAGAATTTAAGATTGTATACAACGAAGCGTTGAGAGCAGCCTTTCAGTCTTTTGACCAACTGAAATACAAATACGAACCTCAAATGGATTCGGAAAATGCGGTAGAAAAGCAAGTTTCACCTCAAGAAACGGTTGTTTTGAATGAGAATATTGACAAGGAAAGCCTATACGCACAACCGATACCTAACGGATTTCAATTGGTAGATCAAGCCCAAAAGGCGATTTTCAAAATGTTAAAAACCTCAAATCCAGCCCTGTTTATTGGGATAAAAGGAACTATTACGGGTGTTATCACCTCCAAGGAAAACCAATGGTATTTTGAATATTATGATAAGGAGATATTAAAGTCAGAGCCAATCAAAATAAAATTCTAAAATCATAAATCCATCAATAGCCGTATTTATCTTTCCATCGGTTTTTTAAAAACTCGCGCGTTCCATTTTCTCTCGAATTGTTTCCAGGAACATAAAAAGCCGTATTGGATATCGCTTCCGGCAAGAATTCTTGTTCTGCAAAATTATTGGCAAAGTCGTGCGAATATTTGTATTCGTCGCCATAGCCCAATTCTTTCATTAATTTGGTGGGTGCATTTCTCAGCGGAATCGGAACGGGTAAATCGCCCGTCTCAGCAACCAATTGTTGCGCCTGGTTGATAGCCATATAGCTGGCATTGCTTTTGGGAGAAGTCGCTAAATAAATGGCACATTGGCTTAAAATAATCCGACTTTCCGGATAACCAATAGTTGCTACGGATTGAAAGGTACTGTTTGCCATAATAAAAGCGGTGGGATTGGCATTTCCAATATCTTCGCTGGCTAAGATTAACATTCTTCGGGCAATAAATTTAACATCTTCGCCACCTTCAATCATCCGCGCCAACCAATATACGGCAGCATTTGGATCGCTACCTCGAATCGATTTGATAAAAGCCGAAACGATGTCGTAATGTTGTTCCCCAGTTTTGTCATATAAAACAGTGTTCTGTTGCACGATTTGCAAAACGCGTTCATTAGTGATACTAATTTCGCTTTCATTCGAGGCGTTTACGACCAATTCAAAAATATTTAATAGTTTGCGTCCGTCGCCACCGGAAAGTCGCAACAGCGCTTCAGTTTCATGCAAAACGATATTTTTTTCTCGCAACGCAACGTCTTTGGTCATTGCTCGCTCGAGTAACATTTCTAAATCCACTTTACTAAACGGATGCAACACATAAACCTGACAACGCGACAGTAATGCGGGTATTACTTCAAAACTTGGGTTTTCGGTCGTGGCTCCAATTAGAGTGATCCAACCTTTTTCGACAGCAGCTAATAAGGAATCTTGTTGTGATTTGCTGAAGCGGTGAATTTCATCAATAAATAAAATCGGGTTTTTAGCCGTAAACAAGCCGCCACTTTGTTTTGCCTTTTCAATAACCTCCCGAATGTCTTTGACACCAGAGTTAATGGCACTCAAAACATAAAATGGGCGTTTTGATTCTTGTGCTATAATTTGGGCTAAGGTTGTTTTTCCGGTTCCCGGGGCGCCCCATAAAATCAACGACGGAATAATTCCTTTTTCAATTTGAAGCGTTAGCGAGCCATTCGGACCCACTAAATGTGCCTGACTAATATAGTCTTCTAAGGTTTGAGGGCGAATGCGTTCGGCTAAAGGTGCTTCCATATTGGGATTTCGAATTCAAAATTCACAAGTGGTAAATTTAAAGATTATCCAACAAAGAATGTTTTTTATTGGTATTTTTATTTAGAAACTCTTTCCAAAAGGGAAATGCTATAATCTGACAAAATAGCACTAAATTGCCTTTGGTCACATTTTTGACAAATCGTAAATCTTAAATCGTAAATCCAAAATGCAAGACCATCATTTCAAATTTTCACCATCCGTAATAACGCTTCCCTTTTTGTTTGTGTTGGCATTATGGATAATCTTTTGGGCTGAAATCCGATTTCATTTAAATTTAGAGGTGTATGGAATTTATCCAAGAACGATTGAAGGTGTGCGGGGGATTTTGTTCAGTCCGTTTATTCACGGAAGTTTGGAGCATTTGTATAATAATTCTATTCCATTACTTATTTTAATTGCTGCACTTCGATTCTTTTATCGGGAGCAGACCTATGCGGTTTTGGGTTTCGGGGTATTAATTACCGGAGCCATAACGTGGGTGATCGGAAGAGAATCCTATCATATTGGAGCCAGTGGTTTGGTGTATTTGCTGGTCAGTTTTATTTTCTTTAAAGGCATGCGAACGAGGTACTATCGTTTAGTGGCCTTATCTTTAGTGGTAGTTATGGTGTATGGAAGTTTGATTTGGTATATTTTTCCACACGTGGAGGAAGGTATTTCTTGGGAAGGGCATTTGGCCGGATTGGTAACTGGTTTTGCCTTTGCCATCTCGTTTCAAACTCCGGAATATAAAAAATTAATTCGCTACGATTGGGAACAACCTGATTACAATCCGCAAGAGGACAAGTTTATGCAACGCTTTGACGAAAAGGGAAACTTCGTCAATTTACCACCACCAGAACCTGAAATTGTAGGTATTGAAGAAATGACTCCGCCCAATATGAATACTTCGAATACGGAATATTACGTCGTTTATGACGTCTCTGAAAACAAGTATAGTATTAAAAAGAAGTAGAATAAGTTTGAATTAACTTCGCTGTCTTAAGGCTTCATATAGAAACGCACCACACGCTACGGATACATTCAAGGAACCAATAGTTCCGAACATAGGCAGTTTTCCTTTTTCATCTACAATTTTTAATACCGATGGATTAATGCCTCGATCTTCGCTCCCCATGACAATAGCAACAGGTTCGTTTAGCGCAATA
>CALPUN020000146.1 GCA_943326765.2 Bifidobacterium breve
GGATCCCATACTTTTAATAGTGTTGCTGGAAGTTGTTCAGGAAATAGAACGACCACTTCCGCTTTCGAGCCTGGTAGCGGAACTACTATTATGGCTTATGCTGGTATTTGTTCCCCTGAAGATGTTCAATTACATTCAGATGCCTATTTCCATGCCAGAACTTTGATTCAAATGATTGCTCTAGTTAATGGTACTGCCAATTGTGCGGCGGCTGTTTCGAATAACAACACGCCACCAGTAGTAAGTGCAGGAAGTAATTACACCATTCCTTACGGCACCGCATTTGCCTTAACTGGATCTGCAACAGACGTTGATAACGATGCCTTAACCTATTGCTGGGAACAATACAATTTCAGTAGCTCGACAGTGTTAGCAACATCGACGACTACTTCTGGTCCTAATTTCAGATCTTTTAATCCTACGACATCACCAAAAAGATATTTCCCAGCATTTTCTAATATCTTGGCCAATAATTTAACCTCTACTTGGGAAGTAGTTCCAAGTGTGCCAAGAGTTCTGACTTTTTCATTAGTGGTTCGAGACAATAGAAGCCCTCTTGGCGGACAGACAGAGAGAGCAACGACGACAGTAACAATTGCCAATGTTGGGCCTTTCAAGGTAACTTCTCAGAGTACTGCTACCGCTTGGGCACAAAATTCAACACAAACCATTACTTGGGATGTGGCCGGAACGGATGCCAACAACATCAATGTAAGCCTAGTAAATATTAAACTTTCCACCGATGGCGGAGTAACCTTTCCATACCTACTCGCAGAAAACACACCTAATGACGGGAATGAAACCATAACAGTTCCTAATGTCGTTTCACAAAATTGTAGAGTTTTAGTGGAAGCCGTTGGCAATGTGTTTTATGCTGTAAATTCAAAACCATTCTACATAGGATATCAAATTATCAATTCTTGCACAACGTATAATTATGCGACTCCTTTTAATTTAACTGACGGTTCTAACTCCTATACTGTAAAATCGATAAATGTCCCTACAGCGGGAACAATTAGTGATGTTAATATTACTATTAATGCCACGCATCCCAATCTTCAAAACCTTGTAATTGGCGTGATTCGTCCTGGCGGAACACTGGCAAGTATTTTCAACCAACAATGTACGGGTAGTGCCAATATGAATGTTGTTTTTGATGCACAAGGGACTGTATTATCATGCGCTAGTCCAACCTCGGGAAGTTATCTTCCGCCTACGGGATTTAATTTAGATACTTTTAATGGCAACAGCCAGCAAGGAAATTGGCAGTTTGGATTTAAAGACATTGTGGCGGGTAATGCAGGATCTATTAATTCGATTGCTTTAGAGGTTTGTTCGCAATCGGTTATTTTGCTGGGAACGGAAGCTTTCGGATTTGAAAACGTTGCATTGTATCCGAATCCAAATAATGGCAAGTTTACGGTTCAGTTTGATTCGGGTACCAATAGTAAAATTGGCATAACAATTCAGGATCTAAGAGGAAGAAAAATCTATGAGCAAACCTATAGTAATTCAGGGTTGTTCAGCCAAGAGTTCGAATTAAAAGAAGCACAAGCTGGTGTTTATTTGGTTTCGATAACCAATGGCGATAAGAAAATGGTGAAACGAATGGTGGTTAACTAAGAATCTCCATACACTATAAAAGAGTCCTCAGCCATGGGGACTTTTTTATTTTAACGAAAACGCTAGACGGTGAATCACTTGCGGCACTTCAGTAGTTTTAAAATCTAAGGTTATGATTTTAGACTGTGAGTTACTGTGGAGCATTCCGCTACTTATTTTGTAATAACCGGTTTGTCCTTTACAGTAACAAAACCGCCCGAATAGCAATTGGGTTTTTTCTAAATCCTGATCTATTGCCGTTTCATTTTGAATTTCATTGTTGATTTCGAAGAGCACTTCCTCCTTGTAACTAGCATCTTGAAGGTTTCCTTTTACTTTTTTGTTGTACGTAAAAAGGATGACATTTTTCTCGTCACTGGCTTCTAAAGCGTAATAAGGGCGTTCGAAAGCATCGTTTTTCACCACCATTTTTTGATGCTGACGGATTTCAACCGAGCAGGTTCCGTCCTTTGGGCATTCGCTTACTATTGTGGCGGTAAGGGGGTGCTTTCCTTTTTTTTGAGCACTACAAGAAAGTAGTACAAGTGCCGAAAGTAAAATTAAGTGTCGCATTTTATGTTCCATTAAAAGAGGTCATGGTGTTTTCCAATCCGGCCGTTCCGAACGATTTGATGATTTCAGAAGCTAATGCAAGACGCTCGGGAAGTTTTGCTTTTTCGGCTTCGTCCCAATCGCCCAAAACATAATTGACTTGCTGCCCTTTTTTAAATTCGTCGCTAATGCCAAAACGGAAACGCGAATAATTTTGTGTATTCAAAATCAGGTTGATGTTTTTCAATCCGTTGTGGCCACCGTCGCTGCCTTTTGGTTTGATGCGGATGGTTCCGAAAGCCAAATTCAAGTCGTCGGCAATGACCAACAGATTTTCTATAGGAATTTTTTCTTTGTCGAGCCAATACTGAACGGCTTTCCCGCTGAGGTTCATATAGGTGTTGGGTTTTAGCAAGAAGAACGTTCGTCCTTTGAATTTGTATTCGGCTAAAGCACCAAGCTTAGCAGTTTCAAAAGAAATGCCTTCTTTTTGCGCTAGAAAGTCGAGGATTTTAAAGCCAATATTGTGGCGGGTGTTGACATAGTCTGCGCCAATGTTGCCTAAGCCAACGATTAAAAACTTCTTCATAACGTCAGTCGATTCTTGATTTTTGTTTGTTGTAAATAATTGATGCCACCATTTCATTTGGTAAAAATAGGAATTTGAAAATTCGAAAATGAGATAATTTTAAAATGTTTTAGAGTGTCTTATGAAAACGAGTACCTAGCCCTGATTGCAGTGGAAATCCTTTTGTGTAGCTTCTGCGAAACAAAAGATTGCAACGAAAAGCAGGAAGCAGCTCCTAAAAAAAGGCATAAAAAAAGCACCAGTTGTTGAACTGATGCCTTTTGAATAAAGTATAAAAAATATTATTTTTTTCCTTTTGTTGGTGTTTTTGCTGCTTTGGCTGCTTCTTGAGCGGCTTTCATAGCGGCACGTGAGATTCTCACTTGAGCAACTACGGTATTTTCTGGGTGTAGCAATTTGTAGTGGTCAGAAACCAATTTCGTCACATACAATTTATTTCCCATTTCCATAGAAGAAATGTCAGCATCAATAAAGTCAGGTAAGTTTTTAGGCAAAGCTTTCACTTTTAGTCTGCGTTGGTTTAAACGCAATACACCTCCTAATAAAACACCTGGCGATACACCTACCACTTTCACAGGAACTTCCATAGTGATTTCTTTATCTTCAAATAATTCGAAGAAGTCAATGTGCAAAATCTTGTCTGAAACAGGGTGCACTTGAATGTCTTGAAGAATGGCATTGTAGGTTTTTTTGCCCAATTCAATCACAACTGTGTGAGCGTTTGGAGTGTAAACCAAGTTTTTAAATGCCATTTCTTCTGCTGAGAAATGTACTGCTTGATTTCCTCCGTATAACACGCAAGGAACCAATCCAGCATTACGTAAGGCTTTAGTCGCAACTTTGCCCACGCTTTCTCTTTCTGATCCTTTAATTGTAATCGATTTCATTGTAAAATATATAGTTAATAAATAAAAAATTTGTTGTTGGTTGTCGGTTGTTAGTTGTCGGTTTTATCCGGTTTCGTACGTTCGACGTTTCTTTCTTCTCTTATGGCGTTTCCCTGCGGGCAGTCGGCTTATCAGCCTCGTGTCCTTTCGGGTCGCGCTTTCCGCGGTGCACGGCACCTAGCTGCAATCGCTAACGCGAATCAGCGCTACATTAAAAATTTCCCGCTGATGGAATTGTTGTGTTGTACCATGTGCATTACTTCGGCAAAAAGAGGGGCACAACTCACCACTTTTATTTTGTTAGATTCTTTCTTTAACGGAATCGAATCGGTAACAATCAATTCTAACAATTTAGAATTTTCTATTTTCTCGTAAGCATCGCCCGATAAAATGGCATGCGTACAAACGGCTCTCACGCTTAGGGCTCCTTTTTCGATCATTAGATCGGCGGCTTTCGCCAAGGTGCCTCCGGTATCAATCATGTCATCTACAAGGACGACGTTTCTTCCTTTTACTTCTCCGATCAATTCCATGCTGTCAATGACATTGGCAATTTTTCGTTGTTTATAACAAATCACTACATCCGATTCTAAAAATTTAGAATACGCATAGGCTCTTTTGGAACCTCCCATATCTGGGGAAGCGATGGTTAGATTTTCTAGATTCAAACTTTTTACATACGGCAAGAATATCGTCGAGGCAAAAAGGTGGTCTACCGGTTTTTCAAAGAATCCTTGAATTTGATCGGCGTGCAAATCCATAGTCATGACGCGGGTTGCTCCTGCAGCATCTAAAAGATTCGCTACCAATTTGGCTCCAATGGGAACTCTTGGTTTGTCTTTTCGGTCTTGTCTTGCCCAACCAAAATAGGGAATTACCGCGGTTACGTGTCTGGCGGAAGCTCTTTTTGCAGCATCAATCATCAGTAACAATTCCATCAAATTGTCGGCACTTGGAAAAGTGGAACAAACGATGAACACGCGTAATCCACGAATTGACTCTTCGTACGAAGGTTGAAATTCGCCATCACTATATTTAGAGAACGTAACCTTTCCTAGCGGAACACCGTAAATTTCGGCCATTCTTTCCGCTAAATAGACACTTTGAGAACAAGCAAATATCTTTGCTTCTGGTTCTAGTTGTGACATCGTAATAGGTTGTTTTTACTCCGCTGCACGCTATACCGTTTGGCTTTATAGTCATCTAAAGCTTTCTGTATATAATTGCCTCGGGTGTAGTTAGTTAGTTGTGTGTCGTGTTAACGAGGTGCAAATTTAGGAATTTAATCCAAGTAGTAAAGGAAAATTTCGAGTATTTTTTTAGAATTTGTACGATTTCTTTTTTACATTTGCAGCGTGTTAAAGGATAGGGGGTTCGTTTTCTTGTAAAGCAACTCTTTATTTATTGCGATAGAAAGGCGTTTCCTAACAAATTTCTTTCGTCTGCTAAGCCCGGATGGCGGAATTGGTAGACGCGCTGGTCTCAAACACCTGTGGGAAACCGTGCCGGTTCGACTCCGGCTCCGGGTACATAGGCGGACTCATTGGCTTTTTGCTGATGAGTCCGTTCTTTTTTGTAGCCGTAATAGGCAACTAGTTTAATTAAATTCAATACTTTCGGGAAATGATACGTAAACTGTTTCGTTTCCCGAATTTTATTTTCTATGCCTTACTATCCTGCTGCTTCTTTTCATGCCAAAAAAATGAAAA
>CALPUN020000147.1 GCA_943326765.2 Bifidobacterium breve
CAATATTGTGAATCTTAGAAATGGATTGGCAAAAGTTACTCTTGGGTATAGTTTCAATTAATATCCAAACCTTAACTCCCGAAGCTTCGATTATTTCGAAGGCTACCAAGCTTAATCTGCATTTCCAACTTTTACCTATATTTACCAAAAATATTTTACACATGTGTGCTACAACAACAAAAAATGAATTCATGCAGGAAGCCATTCGCCTGTCGATTGAAAATGTAACGAGTGGTCAAGGCGGTCCTTTTGGAGCGGTTATAGTGAAAGACGGAAAAATAATTGCACGAGGCGCCAATCAAGTGACTTCTTCGAACGATCCTACCGCACACGCTGAGGTAGTGGCCATTCGAAATGCTTGCAAAGAACTGGGAAGTTTCCAATTAGACGGTTGTGAAATTTACACCAGTTGCGAACCCTGCCCGATGTGCTTGGGCGCTATTTATTGGGCAAGACCTGATAAAATGTACTTCGCCAATACCAAAAAAGATGCCGCTGATATTCAATTTGATGATCAGTTTATCTACGAAGAAATGGAGATTCCATACACCAACAGAAAACTAGAAACGGTACAAATGATGCGGGAAGAAGCATTGGAAGCTTTTAAAATCTGGTCTGACAGTATCAACAAAATTGAATATTGATTCCACTTTAACTTATGATCCAATTCCTTTTAAATAATCGGCTCATTCAAACGAATAAAGCACCAAGTACGACTTTGCTTGATTTTGTTCGCTACGATGAAAACTTACGCGGTACCAAAATTGGTTGTCGTGAAGGCGATTGCGGAGCATGCACCCTATTAATAGGTTCTTTAAAAGACGGAAAGTTAGCCTACATGAGTGCGACTTCTTGTTTGACACCCTTGCCCAACGTACACGGAAAACATGTCGTTACCGTGGAAGGACTCAATTTGCCCAACCAACTCAATCAAGCACAACAAGCCATGGTAGATTGTTCCGGAACCCAATGTGGTTTTTGCACGCCAGGTTTTGTCAACTCGATGTGTGGTTTTGCTTTAACAACTTCAGCGCCTACCGTAGAAAGTGCCATTAGCGCTATTGATGGAAATATTTGCCGATGTACGGGTTACAAATCCATAGAACGCGCCGCTGCAAAACTTTCCGATCAGTTGCAATGGAAGGATTTAAATCGCCCCTTGGATTGGTTGGTAGAACACCACTTTATCCCCGAGTATTTTTTAGAAGTTGAAGAAAAATTAAAGGAATTTAAATTAGAATACAATACCGAAGGGCAAATCCCTATTGGAGGTGGAACCGATTTGTATGTGCAGAAACACGATGAATTGCACGACATGGATATGGCGTATTTGTTCGACAGAAGTGCGCTCAATGGCATCACGTTCGAAGGCAATCGGTGCACCATCAAATCGGCAGTGACTGTTTCGGATTTAATTGTGAATGAAACGCTATTAGCGGCAATTCCCAATTGGTACCAGCACCTTAAATTGGTTTCTTCAACACCCATTCGGAACATCGGAACGATTGCTGGGAATTTGGCGAACGGTTCTCCCATTGGCGATTTCACGATTATCTTATTGGCGATGAATGCACAAATTACGCTCACCAATAAAGAGAACGAATCCCGACAGTTACCGCTCAAAGCTTTTTATTTGAGCTACAAAGTACTCAACAAAACCGAAGACGAAATCATCACCGCCATCACTTTTGAATTGCCATCACCAGAAAGCAAGTTCAATTTTGAGAAAGTATGCAAGCGTCAATATTTGGATATCGCTAGTGTGAATACAGCTTTTACAATTAAAGTAAAAGACCAAATCATTCAAGAAGTACATGCCGCTATGGGTGGCGTTGGTCCGATTCCGAAATACTTAGAAAAAACGTGTGAGTTCCTAATCAATAAAACGATAGAACCTGCGGTGATTTTAAAAGCTGAGGTAATGTTGCAAACCGAATTATCGCCGATCAGCGACGCCAGAGGAACGGTAACCTACAAAAGATTGTTGGCGCGCCAATTGTTTTTTGCCCATTTCATAGCGTTGTTTCCGGATACCCTTAAAATGAAAGATCTGATATGATTAACATAGACGCACACAATCACGTTCAAGGAAAATCGATTTATCTCGATGACATTCCAGAACTGCAAGGCACACTATACGCTTTGCCTTTCGATGCTAAGGTGGCTCATGCTAAAATCAAAAGTATCGATTGGACCGCGGCTTTAAATAGAAACGGGATCGTAACCATTCTGGGTGCGAAAGACATTCCTGGTGAAAACCAAATTGGAGGCATCCTGCCCGACGAACCTTTATTCGCCGAGGGTGAAGTCCATTTTAGAGGACAAGTAATTGCCTTAATTATCGGAACTTCCGAACACCATTGCCGTCAAGCGGCGAAATTGATTCAAGTGGTTTATGAAGAATTACCAATAATCACCGATGCCCGAATAGCGCAAGCTCAAAATAAATTAATCATGCCACCGCGCAGTTTTACTTTGGGAAGTACGTCGGAAACTTGGTCGCAATGCGAGCATGTATTTGAAGGCCGAACCGATGTCAACGGACAAGAGCATTTATATATAGAAACGCAAGGAGCTTACGCGCGACCTAAAGAAGACGGAAGTATCATCGTTTCTTCCTCCACGCAAGGACCCACTGCGGTGCAGCGAATGGTGGCACGCGTTTTAGGAATTCCGATGCACAAAATAGAAATCGACACCGTACGTTTGGGTGGCGGTTTTGGAGGAAAAGAAGCCCAAGCTACGCCTTGGGCGGTCATGGCGGCTTGGGCTTCGCATTTGTTGCACAAGCCGGTGAAAATGGCGATGCACCGCATGGACGACATGCGAATGACTGGAAAGCGACATCCGTATTCAGCCGATTTTAAAATTGGCTTGTCGAAAGATTTAAAAATATTAGCTTACGAAGTGACCCATTATCAAAATGCGGGAGCAGCAGCCGATTTGTCGCCAGCCGTGATGGAACGAACGTTGTTTCACTCGACCAATGCGTATTTCATTCCGAATGTATTCGCGAAAGCTTTTAGTTGCAAAACGAATTTACCTCCGAACACGGCGTTCCGTGGTTTTGGAGGACCGCAAGGCAAGTTTGTCATCGAAGCCGCTATTGTGAAAGCCGCGGAATCGTTAGGCATTAGTCCGGCTGTGATTCAAAAAAATAATTTGGTAGTGGATGGCGATGAGTTGTCCTATGGGCAAATTTTGCAACAAACCAACGCACATCCAACATGGGATTTGTGTATGAAAGATTATCAATACGAAGCTCAAAAAGAACGAATCGAAACCTTCAATGCGAGCAATTCAAGATATAAAAAAGGATTGGCGGTACAACCGATTTGTTTCGGAATCTCCTTCACCAATACGATGATGAACCACGCTCGGGCGTTGGTGCACATTTACCAAGATGGCAGTGTGGTCGTAAGCACCGGAGCGGTTGAAATGGGGCAAGGAGTCAATACGAAACTGTTGCAAATTGTAACGGAAACGTTTGGCATTGCGGCTTCCAAAGTGCGCATCGAATCGACCAATACGTTACGGGTAGCCAATACCTCGCCAACAGCTGCCAGCGCTGGAGCCGATCTAAACGGAAAAGCATTACAGATGGCGTGCACCGCTTTATTGGAACGATTAAAAGCAGTAGCTCAAAAAGAACACAACGCTACTGAGATTCAAATCATAGAAGAACAAATTATTGCGGATGCGAAGACCACTGAAATGACTTGGACGGATTTGATCATGAAAGCATTTACGTTGCGAGTGGCGTTAAGTGAAAATTCGCATTACGCTACACCAACGATTCATTACGATAAAACTAAAGAAAAAGGACATCCGTTTGCGTATCACGTTTATGGTACGGCGCTCATCGAAGTGACCGTCGATTGTTTGAAAGGAACGTATGATTTTGACAGTGTGAACATCGTGCACGATTTTGGTCAAAGCATGAACCCGACGATTGATAACGGTCAGATTGAAGGCGGCGTGGTGCAAGGCATTGGTTGGATGACGTTGGAAGAAATCATTTATAACGAACAAGGTCGTTTGGTTTCGAATGCCCTTTCTACGTATAAGGTTCCCGATATTTATTCGGTACCCAAACAAATCAACATCACGCATTTGGAAACCGAAGGACATGAATTGGCCATTAAAAAATCGAAAGCGGTGGGCGAACCCCCATTAATGTATGGATTAGGGGCTTATTTCGCTATTCGAAATGCGGTAAAAGCGTTCAACCCAACGGCCGATTTAGCGGTGAATGCACCCTATACTCCAGAAAAAGTTTTAATGGATTTGTATAAAACTTCTTAAACTGCCAATAAAGCTTTGCTTATGGTTTTAGATTTTTTCAAAAAAGTACGACAAGTTTTGCAAGAGGAACATCGATTGGTTTTGATGGTCGTCGTTGCCAATGAAGGCAGTAGTCCCGGGCGGAAAGGATTCAAGATGCTAGTGACGAAAAGCCAAATGCACGGCACCATCGGCGGTGGGATCATGGAGCACAAGTTGGTGGAATATGCGCGCGCACTATTGGACCAAGCTAATTTTGCTCCCTTTCTAAAACATCAAATTCACGACAAAGCAGCACCAAATAATCAATCGGGAATGATTTGTTCCGGACAACAGTCGGTGGCTTTTTATGATTTGAATCTGGAAAGTTTGGATCACATAGATTTGATTTTGAATTCAGAAAAGGGCACCATCACTTACACCGAAAAAGGGATTGTAGTCGATGGAATTCCAGCGCTCAATTCACAATGGGACTACACCGAATCAATCGCACTTCCAAACAAACTTTATATTGTAGGAGGGGGTCATGTGGGGTTGGCGCTGAGCGAAGTTTTATCCCGATTGGATTTTGAAATACATCTGCTAGACCATCGCGAAAACTTGAATACGATGGAAGCCAATCATTTTGCGGATTCTAGCCAAGTCGTTTCTTTTGAAGCCATCGAAAAATTCGTTCCCGAAGGTGAAAATACGTTTGTGGTGATTATGTCTTTCGGCTATCGAACCGACGACATTATTATCCGCCGCTTGCTCGGTAAACATTTTCAGTATATCGGAATGTTGGGTAGCCAAGAAAAAATTGCCACCTTATTTCGGAATTTGTTAGCCGATGGATTTTCGCAAGAGCAACTCGATCAAGTTCATGCTCCGATTGGCATCGATATCAAAAGCGAAACGACTTCTGAAATCGCTATTAGTATCGCCGCGCAACTGATTAAAATTAAAAACCAACACCAAAGCCATGATCGCTATTAAAGAAGCTTTTTCATTATTGGAAGCGACTCCAATTTCTTTAATTGAAAAGAAAGTATCGCTGGATAAAGGGC
>CALPUN020000148.1 GCA_943326765.2 Bifidobacterium breve
CTTCTACTAATGGAATTGCTGGAAATTGGTTGCCAGCGCTAAATAATACGACCACAACTACCTATACTTTCACTCCAAATACAGGTCAATGTGCAACCACTGCAACGTTGCAAATTGTAGTAACTCCGAAAATAACACCAACATTCTCTTTGGTTCCTAGTATTTGTTCTGGACAAACTTTAGCGGCTTTGCCTACAACATCTAGTAATGGAATTATCGGTTCTTGGCTGCCAGCATTGAACAATACCGCTACTACAACTTATACTTTTACGCCTGCTACAGGACAATGTGCTGTTGCAACGACTTTGAGTATCACCGTAAATGCGGCAACGATTATTCCAACTTTCAATCCAATGGCTTCGATTTGCATAGGACAATCCTTAGCTCCTCTACCGACAACTTCTACGAATGGAATTGTGGGTACGTGGGCTCCAGCTTTAAATACTACTGCAACGACAACATATACGTTTACCCCTAATCCGGGTCAATGTGCGGTTTCAAAATCCATTACAATTACAGTGAATGCTCCTAGTATTCTTCCTGTATTTGTTGCTTTAGCGCCAATTTGTGAAGGGCAAGTTTTGGCGCCTTTGCCTTCGACATCAGCCAATGGAATCATCGGAGTTTGGTCGCCTGCTTTAAATACAAATGCGACAACAGTATATACTTTTACACCTAACATTGGACAGTGCGCGTTACCAGCGGTTTTAACTATTGCTGTAACTCCTAAAATTGTTCCTGATTTCCCCACAAGTTATAACTTTTGTAGTGGAGCTACCGTACCTAATCTAGGTTCAATTTCACCAAACGGAATTCGCGGAACTTGGTTTCCGGCAACGATTGACAATTCTAATTCAGGAACTTATTTGTTTACTCCCAATGCGGGCGAATGTGCCAAGCCAATAACACTAAGTGTAACCATTACCGATAATACTACCAACACTCAAAACTATTTTATTTGTTTGGATGCCCAAGGCAATGCACTTTCAACGGTTGCTATTGTTACGGGTTTGTTGGCTACTAATTACACTTTTACTTGGACATGGAATGGAGTCCCTTTTGTAAACAATTCAGGGAGTTATAGCACTTCAATAGTTGGGACTTATGTGATCGTGGCTGCAGATATTTTAACCGGTTGCACTAAAACGATTATTGCGAATGTGCAGCAAATTCCCATTGCAACTGCAACTGTTGCAGTAGGGAATGAATTTGAGGATCAGCAACAAATTATTGTCACCGTTATTGGCGGATTGGACAATTATGAATACCAACTAAATAATGGGACCTTTCAAACTAGCAATGTATTTGTAATTACCGAAGGAGGGGAGTATACGGTTACAGTTCGAGATAATTCGGGGTGTAATAACTTTGAATTGAATGTCACAGCATTGAATTATCCTAAATATTTTACTCCAAATGCCGACGGCTATCATGATACTTGGAATATTGACGGTCTGTCAAATCCAGCGAATGCTATCATTTCTATTTTTAATCGGTATGGGAAATTATTGAAGCAAATCGCACCAAATGGATTGGGTTGGGATGGCATTTACAATGGAAAACCAATGCCTTCTTCCGATTATTGGTTCAAATTAGTGTATGAAAACCAGGATGGTGTTCTCAAAGAGTTTCGAGGGCATTTTTCTTTAAAGCGATAAAAAAACCTGTAAGTTTTGCTTACAGGTTTTCTTTTTTAAAAGAACAGCATTTTATTTAATCAGTTCAAAACTACGTTTTACAAAAGCGGTTAGTTCTTCCCCTTTCAATAAATTTTGCGATAGTTTAGCCAAATCTAGCGCTTGTTTGACTAAGTTCTCTTGTATTGATGTATCGGTAGTGTTTAAAATGTTATTGGCCAAATCAGAATTGGTATTGACTACTAAATTATACATTTCAGGCATGTTTCCCATTCCGAACATTCCGCCACCACCACTTTGACTCATTTCTTTCATTCGTCTCATGAATTCCGGTTGTGTGATGATGAAAGGCGAGGCATTGCTATCTAGTGCTTCCAATTGTACGGAGTAGGTTTGTTTTGGAACAAAACCTTCTAAAACGGTTTTCAATTTTTCTTTTTCGTCATCCGATAATTTGGAAATTGCGTTATCGTCTTTTTTGATGAGGTTGTCAATGTGATCGGAATCGACACGTACAAAAGTGATGTCGCTATTATCAGCCTCCAATTTTTGAATCAAATGCGAGATAATTGGGGAATCTAACAACAAGACTTCGTATCCTTTTTCTTTAGCCGTTTCGATGTAAGCGTGCTGTGCATCTTTGTTTCCGGCGTATAAGACGACTAGTTTTCCACTGGTATCGGTTTGTTTCTCTTTTAGTTTTTCTTTCAATTCTTCTAAAGTGAAATAGGTATTGTCTACTGTTGGGTACAAGAAAAAGGCTCCTGCTTTTTCATAAAATTTGTCTTCGGATAACATTCCGTATTCCAAAACAATTTTAATATCGTTCCATTTTTTCTCAAAATCTTCTCGATTTTCAGTAAACAAGGCTTTTAATTTATCGGCTACTTTTCTGGTGATGTAGTTCGATATTTTTTTCACAGCGCCATCCGCTTGAAGATACGAACGGGAAACATTTAATGGAATATCTGGAGAATCGATTACTCCTTTTAGCATTGTTAGAAACTCGGGTACAATTCCTTCTACATTATCGGTAACGTAGACTTGGTTTTGGTACAATTGAATTTTGTCTTTTTGAATTTGCAAATCAGAACCCAATTTAGGAAAATACAAAATTCCGGTTAAGTTGAACGGGTAATCTACATTCAAATGAATGTTGAACAACGGTTCTTCGAATTGCATGGGATACAATTCATGGTAGAAATTTTTGTAATCTTCCTCGGTTAATTCCGAAGGTTGTTTCGTCCAAGCCGGATTCGGGTTGTTGATGATATTGTCGACTTCTACCGTTTTAAAAACGTCGTCTTTATCTTCTGAAGCAACTTCTTCGCCTTTTTTCTGTTCGATTTTTTCTGTTCGAGTTCCAAATTTAATTGGAATCGGCATGAACTTATTGTATTTGTTCAATAAATTTTTGATGCGGCTTTCTTCTAAAAATTCTAAAGAATCTTCGGCAATGTGAAGGATAATTTCGGTTCCTCTGGTCGTTTTATCGGAAGATTCCAAGGTAAATTCAGGACTTCCGTCGCAAACCCAATGTGCCGCTGGTTCGTCTTTGTAGGATTTGGTAATGATTTCGACTTTTTCCGCTACCATGAAGGCCGAGTAGAATCCGAGTCCAAAATGTCCAATAATTCCAGAATCTTTAGCCGAATCTTTGTATTTATCCAAAAATTCTTCGGCACCGGAGAAGGCTACTTGGTTGATATATTTTTCAACTTCTTCAGCAGTCATTCCGAGACCTTGATCGCTGATGTATAATTTTTTTCCTTCTTTATCGATTTTTACTTCTATAATCGGATGGCCATATTCCACTTTGGCTTCACCAATACTGGTCAGGTGTTTTAGTTTGAGTGTGGCATCTGTTCCGTTCGAAACCAATTCACGCAAGAAAATTTCGTGATCGCTGTATAAAAATTTCTTGATTAAGGGAAAGATGTTTTCTACCGAGACATTAATTTTTCCTGTTGTCATAATTTGTGATGATTAAATTTGTTTTTTGTTGGATTCGCCTATTTCAAATAAAGTACCAAATGAACGAAAGTGACAAATTGGCGCAATTAAAATTTAACAAATTATTTTGTTTAAACTTTTAATTAGATTATTAAACAAAACATATCTTTACACTCGAATTATAAAGATTTAGATTATGGCAACTACAAAGAAGGCAACAACCAAAAAACAACCCATTGGCGAGGATCAAATCATTACTCTCTATATGAATAGCGTTTTAGAGCGCCATCAGGTTCCTAAAAACGTTTTCTTGTTTTGCAAAGACAACACCATTTCCGAAAGCGATTTTTACATCCATTTTGGGTCTTTTGATAGCGTCAAACAATCCATTTGGGTAAAATTCTTAGAAAACGCAGTGAGTACTTTAGAACAAGATAAAGCGTATGCTACGTATTCTAACAAGAACAAACTTTTGTCGCTGTATTTTACTTTATTTGAAATACTAACACTCAATAGAAGTTATATCTTGTTTAGCTTAAAAGACAATCCTGAAGGGTTGAAAAATTTAATGGACCTTAAAAAAATTCGAAACCGCTTCAAAGGTTTTGTCAGCGATATTATAGAAAGTAATGCCACGGATGCGCTACCAAAAATAGAAAAATTCACCAAACCTATTTTTTCCGAAGGTGCTTGGATTCAGTTCTTGTTTTTATTGAAATTTTGGATGGATGATACCTCTAAAGGATTTGAGAAGACCGACATTATTATCGAAAAATCAGTTACTACTGTAGTGGATTTGTTGGATACAAAACCATTAGAAAGTTTGATTGATCTGGGAAAATTTCTTTGGAGCGAGCGTAAAAGCTAAATTGAATACAACTTTTCTTCTTCGCTTTCCAATCGCAAAAAACAAACATGAAAACATTAGATAAAATACCAACTAACAAAATCGAAAGAGCCGGTCAGTTAGTGAAAACGGGCTTTAAAGTGGGTGGGAATTACATCGCTTATTACGGAGAGAAAATGGTTAATCCAGCATTGACAAAGGAAAAACTTAATGAAAACAATGCGGAAGATATTTACGAAGGATTACAAAATTTAAAAGGAAGTGCGCTAAAAGTTGCCCAAATGTTGAGCATGGATAAAAGTATTATGCCACAAGCGTACGTTGACAAATTCTCACTTTCTCAATTTTCGGTTCCACCATTATCGGCGCCATTGGTTCGGAAGACTTTTAAAAAATATATGGGAAAATTTCCCGAAGAATTATACGATTCGTTCACGCCAGATTCTATTAATGCAGCTAGTATTGGTCAAGTACATGTTGCGTTCAAGGATGGGAAAAAACTTGCTGTGAAAATCCAATACCCTGGTGTGGCGAATAGTATAAGTTCTGATTTGGCACTAGTAAAGCCTTTTGCTACACGAATGTTCAACTTAAAAGGGAAAGATTCTGAAAAGTACTTTTTAGAAGTTGAAAACAAATTGTTAGAAGAGACTGATTATGTCTTAGAGTTGAAGCAAAGTATTGAAATGGCGAAGGCCTGCAGTAAGATAAAGCATTTGCGATTTCCTGAATATTATGCCGAGTGGTCGTCTGAGAAAATTTTGACGATGGATTGGATGGAAGGGGAACACTTATCGGAATTCACAGCGCATAATACTGATAGGGTAAAAGGAGATC
>CALPUN020000149.1 GCA_943326765.2 Bifidobacterium breve
GTTTTTAAAGTTATATCTACAAACTCAATCTTCGCATTTTGTTTTATTTACTGAAATTTATCTATTCAATTTTAAATCTTTTGTAATAGGCTCAATTCCCTCAATTTTAATAGTTAAGATTTTAAAACCTTTTGAGTAAAATAAATATGTGTACTGTTCTAACAAGCTATTGCCTAATTCTTGTTTTTGCTTTTTTGTTGTTTTAATACCTCGCCAATATTTTTCAGAAATATTTACAATTACATCTATACAATCATTGTTACATTCATAATACATTAAATCATTATTGCCTAGTGAAGTGAACGTTTGTTTGTTTACTTCTTCAATGTAAGTTTTTCTTACATCAATTTCTGTTGATTGAGAATAGGTGATTTTGCCAAATAATAGGAATAAAATCAAAATAAATCTGTTCATTTTTTTCATAATTCCTTTTTTAAATTCATTTCAAATGTAGTGAAATAAACTGCAAGTCTTTAAACCAATTAATCCTTACAAATTCGTTGTGCTATCTTTATTTTATTTACTTTTGTTTACTATATCTATAAAATAAATGAACAACATAAAAAATATCTTCAGCATTAAAGACCTTGAAAACCTATCGGGCATAAAGGCCCATACGATACGAATATGGGAAAAGCGGTATAATGTATTAGAACCCATGCGAACGGAAACCAATATCCTCATGTATGATTTAGCGAGTTTGCAAAAGTTGTTAAACATCACCCTTTTGCACAATCATGGGTATAAGATTTCCAAAATTTCAAAATACCCGCCAGAAAAAATCCCGTTTTTAGTACGGGAAATTATTTCTGAAAAAAGCGCCAAACACCACGCCATCAATGCCTTCAAAATGGCGATGATGAATTTTGATCAAACACAATTCTTTACTACGTTTAACACATTACTGTCAGAGAAATCCTTTCGGGAAGTTTTTTACGAGGTTTTTATTCCTTTGATGACAGAAATTGGACTTCTCTGGCAAACGAATACCATTTCTCCAGCTCACGAACATTTCATAAGCTATTTAATCAAACAAAAATTATTGATTAATACCGAAAAAGTTCAAATACTGCAACCCACCAAAACAGATAAGGTTTTTGTTTTGTATTTGCCGATGAATGAAATTCATGAATTGGGCATCATGTATCTCAACTATGAAATCCTATTGAGTGGCTACAAAACTATTTACCTTGGCGAAAGCGTGCCAACCGAAAGCCTTAACGACTTGAACCAATATTTTGATTCCATTGTTTATATCTGCTATGCCACTGTAAAACCAGACAAAAATAGCATTAACACCTATATTCAAGAAATTAAAGAAAAAGTGATTCAGGAGGATTCTGAACTTTGGCTTATTGGACGAATGACAGAACACATTCAAAAAACCCACCTAGACTCAAAAACCAAAGTATTTAATTCGATTTTAGAATTAGTAGATGAATTATAATTCTTTCTTAATACCTAATTATTGTTTAATTTTTTTATACATTTGTTAAACAATATGAAAAAAGACATCAAAATTATCGGCTCTGGATTTTCGGCATTGGCAGCAGCGTGCTATTTAGCGAAAGCCGGCCACCAAGTTACTGTTTATGAAAAAAATGCTACTATCGGCGGAAGAGCGCGACAGTTAAAAAAACAAGGGTTCACGTTCGATATTGGTCCAACATGGTACTGGATGCCCGATGTGTTTGAACGTTTTTTTGCCGACTTTAATAAGAAACCAAGCGATTACTATCAATTAGAGAAACTTTCTCCCGCTTATCAAGTCTATTTTGGAATCAATGAATTGGTAACCATCGCTGATAATTTAGAAGAAATTGTTGCCACCTTTGAATCTATTGAAAAAGGGAGCGGTGAAAAATTAGAACAATTCATAAAAGTAGCCAAAAGCAATTATGATATTGCTATTAAAGACTTGGTATACAATCCGGGAGTATCTCCTTTAGAGCTAGTAACAATTGAAACCGCTATGAAAGTCGGGCAGTTCTTTAGCAACATTAGCAAAGATGTTCGGAAGCTGTTTAAGAATCGGAAATTGGTTCAAATATTAGAGTTTCCGGTTTTATTTTTAGGTGCTAAGCCGTCAGACACTCCTTCATTTTATAGTTTTATGAATTATGCCGATTTTGGATTGGGAACCTGGCATCCTAAAAACGGAATGTATAGCGTGGTCTTAGCGATCGAAAAATTAGCAATCGAATTAGGAGTTACCCTTTATACTAATTCTGCAATTTCAAAAATAATTGTTACGGATAAAAAAGCAACCGCTCTTGAAGTAAATGGAAAAATAGAAACTGCCGACATCATTTTAAGCGGCGCCGATTACCATCATACTGAAACACTTTTAGACCAAGAACATAGAGTCTATTCTGAAAAATATTGGGAATCAAAAATATTCGCCCCTTCTTCCCTATTGTTTTATGTTGGATTTGATAAAAAAATTGCCAATGTGGAACACCATTCTTTGTTTTTTGATGTCGATTTTGACGTTCATGCTAAAGCGATTTACGACAACCCTAAATGGCCAGAAAACCCATTGTTTTACGCCAGTTTTCCTTCAAAAACAGACAGCAATGCCGCGCCCGATGGAAAAGAAGCTGCGATTTTTTTAATACCGTTAGCTCCAGGATTAAAAGACAACGAATTTTTGCGCGATAAATACTTTGAAAAAATACTGACACGCCTTGAAACCTTAACACAACAATCGTTAAAAAATAACATTCTATTTAAAGAATCCTTTTGTGTTAATGATTTTATTAAAGACTACAACTCCTATAAAGGAAATGCTTATGGAATGGCGAATACTTTATTGCAAACTGCTTTCTTAAGACCTAAATTAAAAAGTAAAAAAGTAGTAAATTTGTATTTTACTGGACAACTAACTGTTCCTGGCCCAGGAGTTCCTCCGGCATTGATTTCAGGAAAATTAGTTGCAGAATTAATTGAGAAACACCTTTAGATTATGAAAGCTATTTTCGATACCATTTCTTTTGATTGCAGCAGAAATGTTACCAAGACTTATAGTACTTCTTTTTCATCTGCTGTGAAGATGCTGTCGCCAACCATTCGCCAAGACATCTATAACATCTATGGTTTTGTGCGTTTTGCTGATGAAATTGTAGACAGTTTTCACGATTATGATAAAGAGCATTTGTTTCAGCTTTTTGAAAATGATTTGTATTTAGCTTTGGAAAATAAAATCAGTTTGAATCCGATTTTAAATTCTTTTCAACATACCGTTATAAAATACAATATCCCACAAGAGCTAATTGATGCTTTTATGAAAAGTATGAAATTAGACCTTACCAAAACCGAATACAAAACCCAGGAAGAATACAACGAATATATCTTTGGGTCGGCCGATGTTGTTGGCCTAATGTGTTTAAAAGTCTTTGTTAAAGGCAATGATGCCCAATACGAAGCGTTAAAGCTAAACGCCATGCGGTTGGGTTCTGCTTTTCAAAAAGTAAATTTTTTGCGCGATTTAAAAGCCGATTTTGAAGGATTACATCGCACCTACTTTCCTGAAACCGATTTAAATCAATTGGATGAAGTATCGAAGTCAAAAATTATTCAAGAAATTGAAGCCGATTTTAAAGCTGGGTATGAAGGCATTATACATTTGCCATTAGAAGCTAAATTTGGGGTTTATACTGCTTATGTATATTACAAGAAATTACTTTCTAAATTGAGTAAAACACCGTCTTCAGAAATAAAAAATACGCGAATCCGAGTTCCCGATTATCAAAAATATGGGTTGTTCGCTAAATGCTATTTTAGTTATAAACTGAAAATAATTTAATAATTACGAATTATGTGGATTTACATACTTGTTTTTTTTACCACCTTTTTCTTTATGGAATTTATGGCTTGGTTTAGTCACAAATACATTATGCACGGTTTTTTATGGAGTTTGCATGCCGATCATCATAAAAAAGACCACGATTCTTGGTTCGAAAGAAACGATGCTTTTTTTATTTTTTATGCAGTGGTGAGCATCAGCTTTTTCTTGCTATGGCGCTATGACATCTTTACTCTTGGACTAGCCGTTGGATTGGGCATTTTCGCTTATGGCTGGACCTACTTTTTAGTACACGACATTTTCATACACCAGCGTTTTAAGTGGTTTCGAAATGCCAATAATTTTTATGCGAAAGCCGTCCGAAGAGCTCATAAAATGCACCACAAACATATAGGAAAAGAAGATGGTGAATGTTTTGGAATGTTGCTGGTTCCTTTTAAATACTTCAAAAAATAAAATCAAAAAACCCTTCGAAATGGAAGGGTTTTTTGATGCGTTATATTTCTTATTTCAAAATCAACTCTTGCAGGGGTTACAATTGCTCGATAGCAATTTTTAAACTATTTACTTCCTTTAGTAGCTTTTTTCAAAACATCGCCACCAGGGAATCGCATTTTATCGGTTAAAACGGAGATTTCATTCAAATCAAAATCGCCCGTTAACGACATCAGTACCGTATCTTCATTTCGACCCCCTTCAATAAACATTAATAACTCTTTTACTTGAGAATCTTTAGCACCTGATTTCACCATAATCTTAATATTTCTTCCTGCATCATTCACCCGCATTAATTCCTCCAAACCACTTGATTTGATGTATTTTTCGGAAGCCGCTTTCATCTCATTTTCAACACGCGCACTTTTAGTCGTAAACACTTTCAAATTGTCTAATTTTTTTATTAGAGCTAAATATTGTTGGGTTTCTTTATCGGAGGCATCCATTTTAACTTTACTCATTAAGTCGAACATTTTTTTGTTGACAACAATTGAAGTGACATCGTCTTGTCCGTCAAATTTATCAAAGGCTCCTTGAGCAAAAAACGGACTCGTAACTAAAACTACTACTAAGGTGATTAAGAACTTTTTCATTTTTTCTTTTTTTTATTGATTATTATTATTGAATTAAGAATATGTTATCTCGGGTTGTCTCATACGTTTCAATATATTGAAATGTATCAATACCCTTATTCACGTGACTTGACAGCATGGCTAGTGCTTTTTGCGTTTCCTTAAAGGCCACTTCAGGATCATCAAATGTTCCTAGATTTTGAGATTGCGTTGCCACTGTATTGGTGGTAAAAATATAGAACCCAATTCCCAAAACCACCACAACCGAAGCTGTTAGAGAAATCCAAGTCATTTGTTTTCTCTTTTTTCGAGGTATTGAAAAAGCTACTTCCGATGTTTCCTTTTTTGATTCCGAAAAATAAACAAACAACGATTGGTATTGTTGTAAA
>CALPUN020000150.1 GCA_943326765.2 Bifidobacterium breve
ACTTATGAAAAAAGAAGAAGTTATGAAATGGTAGAAAAAGTTGGGCTTTACTGGCACTTCGTTGATTTGGTTTGGGTATTTGTATTTACATTCTTCTACTTAGTTTAATTTTTTAAAGTACTTATTATGTCACAAGAGCACGTTTCTAATATAAAAAGAATTTGGTTGGTTTTTGGAATTCTTTCCGTTGTTACCACTGTTGAAGTATTTCTTGGAATTGTTAAGCCAGACTCACTTCATATGAACAATTTCCTGCACATGAATTTGTTGAATTGGATTTTTATCGTCCTAACCATCTTTAAAGCCTATTACATTGTTTGGGCTTTTATGCACATGGAAGGTGAAAAATCGAGCTTAAGATGGGCCGTAGTTGCTCCTGTAATTTTCTTGGTTTTATATTTACTCTTTATTTTATTGGTTGAAGCAGATTATGTCTTCGAAGTATTTAAAAATTCTACCATTAAATGGAATTTTTAACAACATATTAATTCAAAAAAAGGGTACGCATTGCGTACCTTTTTTTATTTTTGTAGCTCCTTAATTCACTTCCGATAATGAAAAAAAATTTCGTTCTATTTTTCCTTTTCATATTTCCTATTGTTGCTTATCTTTTTTTTGCTACCGGAGTTAATAGCTTCATGTTTCTTCCGACCGTCACTAAAGCTATTCCTGACTTAGGGCACTGGCATTCTTTGAATGGCGAGTCTGTAACTTTAAACAAGAAAATAACGATCTTAGGATTCACAGGAACTGAAATTATTCATAACGAAGGAAATTATTTTAATCTCAATCAAAAGATTTACAATAAGAACAGCGCGTTTAAAGATTTTCAATTTGTAATGATTGCTCCAGAAGGAACCGAAGATCAAGTGAAGCAAATTTTGAAAGGGCTGAAAGATTTAACAGATACTTCCAAATGGCTCTTTGTTTTTGCTCCTACCCATGAAATTCAATCGTTTTATAATTCATTGAAATTAAAAGGAAAACTGGATACTCATTTTGGAACCAACAATGTTTTTATTATCGATAAGAAGAGAAACCTTCGCGGTCGAAAAGATAAAGACGAATACAAAGAAGGCTATAATACCGCATCGCCATCGGATTTATATAATGAAATGACCGACGATGTTAAAGTGATTCTAGCAGAGTACCGATTAGCATTAAAACGAAACAATGCCGACCGACAAATTTAACTAGCACAAGAGCTCATGAAAAATAAATCCTACATTGGCATCTCGTTTATCATTTTAATATTTGGAATTTATGCCATTCCTAAAATTGTATCCAGAATACAAAATGGTGACATAGTCAAAGGCGAACGTTTAGACAAGGTTTCCAATGGAGAAGGAGTCAATGAAAAATTGATGACCATCGGTCCAGCACCAAAATTTGAGTTGACCGATCAAAATAAAAAGAAAATTTCTAATGCGGATTATAGTGGGAAAGTCTATGTTTTAGAATTTTTCTTTTCAACCTGTCCGTCAATTTGCCCTAAAATGAACAAGAATATGGTCGCTATTCAAAATGATTTTTTTGGAAATCCTAATTTTGGAATTGCTTCTATTTCAATCGATCCAGAACACGATACTTCGGAGGTTTTGAAAGCACACGCCGAATTGCTAGGAGCAAAGTCAACCAATTGGCATTTTTTAACTGGCGATAAAAAATACATTTACGATTTGGCGAACAAGGGTTTTAACTTGTATGCTGGCGAAAACAGTAAGGTTAACGGTAATTTCGAACATTCGGGATTATTTGCTTTAATCGACAAAAAAGGAAATATTCGGTGTAGAAAAGACGATTATGGAAATCCAATTCTATACTACGACGGCATCGAAAAAGAAGGCGTAAAAGCCATAAAACAAGATATAGCAATTTTATTAAGAGAGTAATGGAAAACAGTACAATAGAAAAGAAATTCAATAAATTTATCATCACGGTTTCGATATTGATTCCGGTCGTAGTGGCTATTTTATTTGGTGTGAAATTGAAAGATTTCGGCTATAATGTCGAGCCCCTTTCGTTCTTGCCTCCCATTTATGCTACCGTCAACGGAATCACGGCTATAGTTTTAGTAGCAGCGGTTCGGGCTATTAAAAAAGGAAACAGAAAACTTCACGAACGATTGATGACTACCGCTATTGCGCTTTCGGTAACGTTTTTAGTCATGTATGTGGCGTATCACATGACAGCCGATTCTACTAAATTTGGTGGAGAAGGAACCATTCGATACGTTTATTTCTTTTTATTGATTAGTCATATTTTATTGTCAATTGCAATCATTCCATTAGTTTTGTTTACTTATGTAAGAGCTTTAGCGGAACATTTTGATCGTCATAAGAAATTGGCCAAAATCACTTTCCCGATTTGGCTTTATGTTGCCGTAACTGGTGTGATAGTATATTTGATGATTGCCCCGTATTATGTTCAGTAAATTTCAAATTCCACAAGTTAAGAACCTTCTTTTTATGGGTTTGTCGCTAGTGTTTTCTCTCGATACTAAGGCGCAATGTGCCATGTGTCGTGCCGCACTCGAAGGCGAAGGAAATGTAGCCAAAGCACAAGCGGTCAACGACGGTATCGTTTATTTGATGCTAATCCCGTATCTTCTAGTGGCTGTGATTGGGTATGCTATTTACCGAATGTACAAAAAGTAAAACCCCTAAGTTTCTTTTATTTCAATCCATCAACAGTGACATTCACATCACCTGTGACTTTTATTAGTGCGATAATTGCCTTATTAGTTAATTGCATTTTCTGAAATTGAACCGTATTGATCGTTCCATTCACATAAACTCCAGGCAAAGGCGCATAGTTTTTCAAATATTTTTGCATGCTGGCTTTTCCTTCTTCCAAATTCGGTTGAATCGAATAACGGCAGCTTTCTTGAATTTTCCGAAGCACATAGCCTTGTGCTAACCAATTGGCTGCTTTTACCAACCGACTTTTAGTATCCAAAACATAATCAAGTTGGTCAAAATAAATCTCTTTCGATTGTTCGTTAAATTGAGGGAACCCCGAAAGGTATATGGTTCCGTTCAAACTACCCAAAACGTCTAAAGCAATAATCATTTTTCCGTCTTTGTGCCAAAGTGCTACATTTTTGACTGTAATTTTTTTGCTTCCAGAGCCAAATTCTTGTCCAGCAAAATTGGAGGTCATGATTCGAGAAGCATCTTCGTATTTAGAAACCGCAACAATATTAGCCGTAATATGTTCGGGCATTTTTGAAACTGGCTTTAAAACAATTTTGGAACGATCGAATTTGGATAGTGGTTTTTGTCCAATAAGCGTTTCCATAGTACATTTCAAGCCCATGTCGAAAGCGATGGTTTCTTTTTGAAGTTTCGAATCGGTGGTATACAATTCTAATGGGACAATGCGGAGCCAACTTTGATAGCTTTCATTCATTTGAAACGGAACACATATCTTTTCTAAAGCATCGAGAACATTCGGCTTAAAATCCATTGATTTTCCAATAGCTTCGTCAATACTTTTTTCAATTTTCGATTTAAAAAGACTAACGGCGGGATTGATTAAATAGGTAATGGGAACGGATCTCCCTAGAATGGATACTGACGGACTTTCATTCCAATCTAAGGATTGCAATTGGGTATTGGTGTTTAATTTCCAATTGGTAAGGCTGACACTGCTAGACAAAGTAAGTTTGCCATTGAAGTTAAATTCTTTAGTGTTGTATAAAGCGATGCCTAATTTATCGGTGCCGATTCGGTATTTCACAAAGGCTTTCAATGGAAGTACGGTTTTAATTTTTCCGGCGAGATTCTCTAGCGTGATGGGTGCGCCTTTCCATATTTTGATTTCGTAGTTGTCGTCTTGAATGTTGTTGTCCTCGTAAATCAAGCCAGTCAAATACTTGTTGGTTTGATTTTCGATGTCTTGTAGTTTAATTTTTATGGGGAAACTAATATAGGAAACACTGGTGTCGTAGAGCAAAGGCGAAGCATCATCGGGCTCTGGTTTTAAGGCAGCAATTGGAGTAGTTGTAGAACAACTCCATAGCAACAGGAGACAAGTAGCACTGAGAAGATATCGAAATTTTAGCATTTTTATGGTTTTTTTTTAATGTTGTAAAATTAGGCAATCGGGATTTATTTAAAGGCAAGTGTAACAAATTATTTGTTTGGATGTCTTACGCTTTTGAAGTCAAGCAACAGTTTGCCAATCGTTCCAGGATTAGAACTTTTTACAAGTTTGCATTTTAATAAAAAACGCTAAAAAAAGAGCACTGCTTTTCGATTCAGAATAAAAATTGTGTGCTACCTTTGCTACACTTTCATTTAAGAACTATGAAGAATATTACCGGCCTTTGTTTCTTTTTCATGATGATTTTAGGATGGTCATCTTCAGGGCAGTCAAAAAAATGGACTATTGAAGAATGTGTCAATTATGCTCTAGAACATAATATTTCGATTAAGCAATCAGAGTTGGATACCCAAACATCGCAAATTGCTAAAATTGATGCTATTGGGAGCTTCCTTCCGACCATTAATGCTTCGACTTCGCATTCCTGGAATATAGGATTGAATCAAAATATTACTACGGGTTTACTGCAAAATCAAACTACTCAATTTACTTCAGCCGGAATCAATACCGGTGTTGATCTCTACAAAGGGCTTCAAAATCAAAATCGTTTTCGAAGAGCTAATTTGGGGATCATTGCTTCGCAATACCAACTTACAAAGATGAAAGATGACATTTCTTTAAATGTCGCCAATGCATTTTTGCAAATCCTATTCAATAAAGAAAACATAAAAGTTCAAAAAGAGCAATTGGCTATTAATGAAAAACAATTGCAAAGAACGCAGGAATTGGTCAACGCAGGTTCCGTTCCAAGAGGGGATGTCTTAGATATTACGGCAACGGTTGCCGCGGATCAGCAAAAAGTGATTGCCGCAGAAAATACTTTATTGATTTCGAAATTGAGTTTAGCGCAATTATTACAGTTGGATGCGTTTCAAGATTTCGACATTGCGGAAGGAAATTATGATGCTTTGCAAAGTGAAGTGCTATTTCAAACCCCGGAAGCCATTTTCAATAAAGCCAAAGAAGAGCGAGTAGAAGTAAAAATTGCTCAAACCAATTTAGCTATTGCTCAAAAAGATATTGCTATTGCTAGAGGCGCTTATCAGCCTAATTTGCTAGGTTTTTATGGTTTTAATTCGAGAATTTCGTATGCAGACATTCCTTTATTTGATGCTTCTGGTAATGTGGTCGGTATCAGCAATCCTAAG
>CALPUN020000151.1 GCA_943326765.2 Bifidobacterium breve
ACAAAAATATTATTAAGCGATCCTACAATTGCGCCTGCCAAAGTTTCTGCACGATCACCATGAACGACAATCAAATCTGGAGCAATTTTGCTAACATAACTCGAAAGACCTTCAATGGTCTTCGCCAAAGTCAAATCCATTGTCGTTTCATGTGTATGATTTTCAAACGTGTGCACATTTTTAAAATTACAACGTTCAATTTCAATAACGGTGTATCCATACCCTTTTTGCAAATGCATGCCAGTTACAAAAACAAATACTTCAAAATCGGAATGCGTATCCAAAATTGAAATAAGCGATTTTATTTTTCCGAAATCGGCTCTGGTTCCCGTTAAGAATAGCACTTTTTTCATGTATTATAATAATTAAGAAAAGGTAGTAAAAACGGCAATTTATTTTTTTAATGCTGTTTTATTAATACAAAAATGATTGATCGTTTTATTGGTTCAATCAAAAATACCACAATCGTTTCCAATACTGATAACAAACTCGATACTTTCGCATCTCGATATTTCGGTATGTTGAAAAAACATTAGGGTTACAATAGACTTGCTATACATAACGAGATGTCGCGTTAAAAAATCTTTTTTGATGCACAAACAGAGCATTTAAATCAGACAGTCTCTGCATTAATGATGTCTTCAAATGTGAGTTGCTCATCGTGGTCAATGTCTCTAGCGGCGCTTTTACCCAGCACACTCTCAAAATGTTCTGCCAGAATTTTTCCAGTACCAGGTCGTTTGACCCATATATTTTCTTTGGTGAAAATTTCTCCTTTTTTTATAGGTGCTATACTACAAACGGTTGCAAAAGCAAAATCAATGGTTACTTGTTCTTCTTTTGCGGGTTCTTTGCTACCACCACGCATTTGCCACATTTCGTTGGAAAGTGTGATTAACTCAGAACAAGCTTTTTCGTCCATACTACAAACTATATCTGGACCGGTTCGCTGCATATGGTCCGTAAAATGACGTTCTAAAATACTTCCACCAAGTGCTACTGCACCTAAACATGCAGTATTATTTAAAGTATGGTCACTCAATCCAAAAACTTTATCGGGAAAAGCTCGGTGCAACTGCATCATGGCACCAAAGCGAACCAAATGAATGGGAGTTGGATACAAATTGGTAGTATGTAATAAGGCCACAGGAACCTTGTGTTTATCAAAAATAGCGACGGCTTTGCTTACACTCTCTATTGTATTCATGCCAGTACTTAAAATGACGGGCTTTCCAAAGGAACAAATGTGCTCCAATAGCGGATAATTGTTGCATTCACCGGAACCAATCTTATAGCCTTCTACGTTCATCCGTTCTAAACGATTGGCCGCTTCACGTGAAAATGGCGTAGAAATAAAAATCATTCCTTTACTTTCTACATAGTTTTTTAGTTCTAATTCCTCTTCTTCATTTAGTGAGCAACGTTCCATGATTTCGTAAATAGATACATGGGCATTTCCAGGAATTACTTTTTTGGCAGCGCCACTCATCTCATCTTCTACAATATGAGTTTGATGTTTGACTACTTCTACCCCAGCTCTGTGCGCGGAGTCTACCATTTCTTTCGCAACTTTCAAAGAACCTTCGTGATTAATACCGATTTCAGCTATTACTAGTGGCGGATAATCAGGTCCAATCTTTCTGCCAGCAATTTCTATAAATAAATTCATTTACTATTATAATTTCTAAGTTTTCTTTTTGCAAAAGTGGCTAATTTTTCTTTCATCCAAAATAAATTCATTGCTAAAGTGGGATTAATAAAAATAAGCTTTCCTCCTCCTACATAACTGCTGGAATGACATTTTTCGATATGAGCATAAGGCTTATTTCTATTTAAAGTAATGATGTCTACATATTTGTGATGCGGAAATAACTCTAATACAGTTTGTGTTTGTCCCAGTCTATCACCTTCAATAAACACAATTGTGCTTTTCTTGCAATAATCTACGATATCTTTCAAAGCATTATCAGAGCCATCTATTATGATTAAATCGAACTTTTTATTTGTAATTTTATTTAGTTCCGGATATAAATCAATTCGATCATAATCTGCCACATTTTCTTTTAAGGCTTGTAAACAGAATTCGTTTTTTTCGGTTCCAAAATAAGTAATTTCGTGGTTGTTAATTTTAGAGAATTGTAAGACTGTATCTGAAATTGATCCAATCCCTAATCCTAATTCAAGGATGCTTTTTACTTTAAAATTTGCAGTTAAATCAAGAATGATTTCCAATGCAAATTCACTTGCTATAAACTGACTTCCTTCATAGCTACAAAAGGTCTTATAATTCTTAACGGCTAAATCTTTGTTTTTCATTTGTTATTTAAGTTTTCTAAAATAAATTGAGCGTATTCTAAATCATCTTTTGTATCTATATCAATAGCAGCGAAAGGGTGATTTATTTCAAATGGATAAGCATTTTTACTAATTAATATGTCATTCAGTATTAATTTTGATTTACCAATATACAACAAACCATTTTCAAAGTACAATGGTTCCAAATCCTGACTTCTTTGCCCAATTTCATAATTAAATGGAAAGAACTTATTGTTGATTATTTTCCCTAGCTTCTTAAAATCTCTCGTAACCGAAAAAAGGCTATCACAATTATTTTTTTGGAATACTTCAAATGCTTCGGCCAATAAATTTGCTGGCCTTAATGGATTTGTAACTTGCAGTACTATTACATTTTCAACCTGATTTTCAAGTAATTGAACGACATGCTTCAGCGCAGAAATCGTTGGTTCAAAATCACCAGAAATACTGTCAGGTCTATCTATGACCTTGGCACCATATTCTAAAGCTACTCTCTTGATTTCTGGACTATCCGTTGTTACAAATATGTCGTCAATGATGGAGAGATTCTTTTGAGCATACAAAATACTGTGGGCCAATAAAGGTATTCCATCAAAGAGCAAAATATTCTTATTTGGCAATCTTTTAGAGCCACCACGGGCAGGAATAATAGCTACGTTTTTCATGAGTTGCGTTACAACAATGAAATAAAATAGTTACTTGTCAGGGCTCCAGTATAACTTGATGTTTTCATATTGTGTAAAAAATAAAAATAAGCGCGAAAGGTAATTAATAAAACGATCTTTTTGATTCTTTAATAATTTGATTCATATCATTCGTCCATCTTATCGAAGTGTACAATATAGGATCAAATGGTAAATTTTGTGTTGGCGTTTCCATAAACGAAATTATTGCCTTTTCCCATTCACTAATAAAATGGGGATTCTCTATTAATTGTCCCAATTGGCCATTTTGTAACACTTCGGAAACACCGCCAAGTGCCGATGCTATACAAAAATTACCACAATGAAGTGCCTCAATTAAACTCAACCCAAATCCTTCTTTAGAAAGGACGGGGAATAAATAACAATCTGACGCTTGAAAATACTGCGGCAATTCATCATTAGGCATTTCTCCAAAATATCGAACACCAGGTATGGCTTCTTTAGGTTTACAACCAATAATCCAAAGAACCATATTTTTATTTGGGTCATAAACACGTTTCCAAGCCTCTAAAACAATATGAATTCCTTTTTTCGGCCGGTCCTGTGAGCACCACAAAAACACGGTTTTATTCGTAGCGCCAAATGTCTCTTTTAAAATATTTTTTTCGCTTTGACCAACTCTAAAGAATTTCTGGCTGTCAATCCCGTTGTGCAAAACAGCAAATTTACAAGGTAAAATGTTGTAAAATTCTTTGTGTGCTTTATAACTGGCGTGCGTCAAAAGCACCATTTCATCAATAGTTTCAAATAGCCATCTTCCTTCAAAATCTCCAAAAAAGGGAGGATAGCCATGATAGAAAAACTGAAGATAGACTTGCTTTCTAATTCCTTCTTTTGCAAGCATATCAGCAAGTGGTTTTACTACACCAAAATTATCTACAATTTGAATAATATATTTTTCATTTGGTTGGATATGCTCTTTCAAGGATCTTACGTAATGATTGTATTTCTCACCCTTGGAAAGAAGACCCACTTTATGGAAAAAAAGCCTTACTTTTTCAATCAGACTTCTCTGTACCAAAACATAATTGACGTTTTCTACAAATTGCTCTGGCGGTTTACAAACAATATAATCAATTTGATGGTTGCCATTTAAGTAATTTTTGTATAAAGTTGTCCAGCTTCCAATTTTTGAGTACGGAATAGGCACCTGTGAAAGGAGTATTACTTTTGGCATTTCAGATGGTTTCAGAGTATAAAAGTATAAAAAGGATTTGATTATTTTTTAATCCTCAATTGAATTGATTTTAAATCAGCTCCCACAGTGAACGAATATTGATGATTTGTGTAAAAAAAAATCAAATGCAATAACAACATATCATTAATTTCTTTCAGGGTAATATAAGACGAAACTGATTTTCCCAACTTCTTCTTTAAGAAATATTTTAAGCTATGTTGAAAAGGGTCTTCTCTAAACTCGACCGCAATAATTCCTTCTTTGAGCCGGGGTAACTCAACAAATAAAAAAAGGTATATATTTTCCTTATTATTCAAGATTACTCGTTCAACATCTTTACTCATTAATGCTTCGTACTCCGCTTTCAATATTGGGACTCCCCAATTTTCGCCATTTGTAGCAATCGCCTTTTTATCACGCATGTAAGCGAAATACTCTTGATTCAATTTTGGAATCGAATGTACTTGCAAATCTTTGGTTATCGCATCACTTTCTAAATTTCTATAGGTCGGATGCCAACGATGTAACAAAAGAATTTCCTTTTCATAAAAAGTTACCTGATATCCAGCTTTCAAAAGTCGGTTGTGGATATCTTCATCTTCAGCACCCCAAAAATGTAAAAACTCATCAAAACCTCTAACTTTCTTTAGGGCTTCGATCGGAAACAGCGACAATCCCTGCGCTCCAAGTTGGCTTGAAAAACTGATTTTGTAATTATCAAAAGGCTGACTCTTTTTACTTTCTGATCGGTTAAGAAAACCTACTTTAAAATAAACCGAAACCATTGGATCTTTCGCTTTTTGAATAACATCAATGAAATTTGGTTTAAAAATCATATCAATATCCGATATAAAAACATAGGGTGTATTGACCAATCGAATTCCGATGTTTACCGCTTTTGCTCGCGACCAAGGTTGATCAATATGATAGGAATAAAAATAAGAAACAAACGAATAATTGCTTAGTAATTTCTGTAGTGCTTTAGAATGCGATAAACTGGAGCCATAATCGATAAATAAGACCGTGAAATTTGAGTCA
>CALPUN020000152.1 GCA_943326765.2 Bifidobacterium breve
CTCCGAGTGATTAAGCGATAATCATTTTAGTAATTTATAAATAATCCCTGTCTTGTTTTTAACGAGACAGGGATTTTATTTTGGAGAAAGAGGAGCTTGTAAGGATGCTTTTTTGAAAACGGAACACATTGATTGGCAATTCTTAAATAGTAATAATTCAACAAGCTGATTTTTTTTATCAACGAAGCCTGCGCACCTGTACCGAACGCAACAAGCGATTAAAGCCGAAGGGATGAACGCTACCGTAGCAATCATATAATTCTATTGATCTCTTAGAAAACGGGATTCAAGCTATTGATTTGGTTTGCATGATGAGCGTCAATCCTGCATTTGGAGGACAATCATTTATCGAGAACACTTACGCTAAAGTAAAAAAATTAAAAGCCTTGTTTCAAAGAAAGAATGCGAATATCCTAATTGAGATGGATCTTGGTGTCACCAATAAAAAAGCGAAAATCCAAGTCAAACTATTACCGATTTAAAGCAATTGACATGCATCTAATCTCAGTAATTCCCACAAAAAAACAAATTCTAAATTTCTTTAGAGTTTATTATTCCGGCAGTGGGCGACTTTTGAAATTAAACAAACAGTTCCAATAAAACATCAAAAACAGTATATTTGTTTTTTGAAAAATCTCATGAACTTGAATATAAAAAACAAATTTTTCTTACTAATTCATTTATTTATTCGCTTTGGCAGCAATAGAATCAGTCTAATTGCCGCAATGGTTTTACTTTTCCTGAGCACTCCTTCAAACGCTCAAATAGAAACGATAACAAAAACCGAAGAACATATTATTACTACCCATTCTTTTTCTGTAGAGGACGGCTTAGCTGCCCGAGAAGTTTCCTGCGCTATTGAAGATAATGATGGATTTATGTGGTTTGGCACCACTAATGGTTTATGTCGATATGATGGCGAATCCTTTAAAACCTTTACCAAACAGAATTTTGGACTTTTAGAGAATGAGATAGCCTCTCTTTCGATAGATGAAAAGAATCATTTGATTATTGCATTTCACAACAAAAGTATAAATTCCATAAAAAAGGGCATCATACAAGTTATGGATTTAAACACCTATACTTTACAAACCTTAGAAAGTACTTATCCTAAGTTACCTTTTACAACGAAAGACGTTGTTTGGATGGCTAATGATGGAAATAAAAATATGTTTTTTGTGACTGACAGTCCTTTTCAAGTTTGGAAGTATACTGCTGCAAAAGGGTTTAAGTTACTGGGGGAATTAACAGTATGGAATGCTAATAGTATAGTCGGAACTGAATTTAGTGATAATTCTATTTATTCAATAGTTCAAAACGGCAGTCTTGTTTTGAAAAAATTTGCTTATCCTAGCTATTTAATTACCGAGGATACCATTATTCCTTTTTCTAACCAACCGGACGACTCTGTTTTTTCTATAACCCCAAACCAATCATTTTTGGTATATAACACTAGCACGAATGCGGTATCTAAAAGTAATTTTCCGGATGCGATACATCGTACTGTAAATCAAAACGCTGCTTCACTTTTGCATTTATTTCCGGCATCTGATTATCCCTGGTGGTTCTCTCCATCACATTCAGATGATGCTACTATAATTAGTAATATAAAAAAAGGAATTTATTTAATTGATGATAAAACATTTTTTTTGATTGCCAAACCGGAAGAATTAAGTAATTATATTGATTTTAATATTAAATCTACCTGTAAAGACAGCAGAGGAAATCGCTGGTTATGTACTAACTCAGGAGTCTTTCAAATTAGTATAACACCCAACTATTTCAGAAGTTATTTTTCGAAAGAGCAAATATCAAAGCCCACATTTTATCAAGTTAGAGGAATATATGTAGACAACAGTTTTGATGTCAAAGCCAATAAAGGCAACAATACTTTATACGCCAATGTTTGGCAATATTTATGTATTGCTAAAACAAATTCAAAAAAAATACTATTTTCTAAATCCAAAAAATTAGCTCATTTTAATGCTATCGAGAAATATAAAGATAGATTTTATATAGGAACCGTTAATGTCATTTGTGAATACATCCCTTCGCAAAATAAAACTTTGGACTTGGGGTCAATTTCAAATAACAATATTGAAAATGGTCAATATATATGGGCGTTAAAGGCGGTATCCGACAGCATCCTTTTAGCTGGACATATTGATGGTATAAGTCAGTTTAACATAGTGTCTAAAAAATGTAAAGCTTTAGTGTATGCTTCTTCCGCAATCCCAAAAGCGAAAAATGTCTATCGATTTGTCCAAACCAAGGCAAAAGGACTGGTCGCTGTGGCTGAGAATGGGCTTTTTATGATCGATAAAAACAATACGGTAGTCGATTATTATGGAAGTTTGACTAACGATTCTTCGCATCATCTGCCTATTACTACCATTTTTGATATGCATGAGGATAAAAACGGAATCTGTTGGATTGCTACCAATGGAGAAGGGCTTTTTCGTTGGGACTGGCGACACTCTAAGAGCGATAAAAAGAGTAGCGTAAAACAATTCGCCGTAGATCAAGGGCTTCCTTCGATGGTATTGTATCGCATAGAGGAAGATTCAGATAAAAATCTATGGATTGGTACTTATAATGGCTTACTGCGTTTCAACACCCAAACTTTTGCTACCTCTGTTTTTACTACTAATGATGGACTAAACAATAATGAATTCAATAGAACCTCCTCTTTTAAGGCAGCTGATGGTACGATGTATTTTGGAGGATTAGATGGTGTGAATGCTTTTAATCCCGAACAATTAATAGCATTCGAAACCAAAAAAGAACCTTCCTTTGCCTTAACCTCATTAACCAAGTATTCCGGAAAAGAAAAAAAGCTAATCGATGTTTTGGTTGCTTTAAAACAAGATAAAAAAACAGTATTACAATCGGATGATACCCTTTTGATTTTAGCATTTCAACTCTTGGATTTTCAACAGCGCAAACACTTGTATGCCTATAAAATAGAAGGCCTTGATGCGGACTGGAATTATATAGACGAAAACACGATTCGTTTGACCGGTTTGCCTTATGGCGAATTTAAAATATATATTAAAGCACAATTGGCGAACGGGCAATGGAGCAGGAATCCTATTGTTTTTCCTGTCATCGTGTTGAAACCTTTTTATTTACAACTTTGGTTTTTAATCCCTTTGGTTTTGCTAATCGTCGGCGGAATTATTTTTTACTTCCGATTTCGAACCCATCAACTTCACATGGAAAACCATCAATTAGAATTAAAAGTAGATAGCCGAACTCTTGCGTTGAGATCCGCATTAAAAGACAAAGAACTCTTGCTTACCGAAGTACACCACCGTGTCAAAAATAATTTGCAAGTCATTAGCGGATTGTTTGAATTACAAAAATCACAGTTGACCGATAAAAATGCTCTAGCCGCCATAGCAGAAGGTCAAAGTAGGTTAAGTAGCATTGCCCTAATCCATCAAAATTTATATCAAAACGAAAATTTGGGCAACATCGAATTTTGTTCTTTTGCAAGAGATTTATCTAGTAAAGTGGCAGGGCTCTTTGAAAACAAAAACAATAGCGTTGCCTTTACCATTGAAAATAAAGAAGTGTTTATTGATATTGACACGGCGGTGCCCTTAGGATTAATACTCAACGAATTAATCACTAATTCGTATAAGTTTTTTACAAAAGGAAATCAAGCTAAAAAAATAGATATTGACATCGTTGATTTGAAAAGGGGCGCCTATAAACTGATCTACAAAGACAATGGCCCTGGTTTAAAAAAGGGAATCCATTTTGACACAGCAACCTCTCTAGGACTAGAGCTAATAAAAGGATTGTCTAATCAGATCGATGGAAAAGCCACCTATGAATTTGAAAACGGAAGTGTGTTTACCATATTGTTTAAAGATTTTGAAGCCAGAAATAAATAAATAAAATCGCATGAACAAAATTAGAATAGTCACTGTAGAAGACGAAATCATCATTGCAAAAACTATAGTTTTGGCTTTAGAAACACTTGGCTATGATAGCGTTGGAATCGCTGGTAAATATAAAGATGCTATTGAAATGATTGCCCAAAAGAAGCCCGATTTAGTATTGCTCGATATTAATTTGGGTACTAAAAAAGATGGCATTGACTTGGCTTTCGAAATAAAAAAACGTTTCAACACGCCCATCATTTTTATTACCGCCAATAGCGACCCCGCTACTATTAGTAGAGCCAAAGAAATCCATCCACTTGCTTTTTTAGTAAAACCTTTTTCACAAAACGATTTGTTTTCGGCCATAGAAATTGGGTGGAACAATTTTAATACAGGTGTGAATTCCCTTTTGAATCCGCCCAAATACCTTATTTTAAAAGTAGGGGCTGCTTATAAAAAAATAGTTTTTGATGACATTGTCTATTTAAAAAAGGACCACCATTATTTTGACATTTATTTAACTTCAGGTCAGATGATCCTAGTGCGCTATTCCATAAGCGAAATGATGTCATTACTTCCTGTCCAGCAATTTATTAAAATAAATAGATCCACTATAATTAATGTTCGACAGATTACAAATCTAGAATCTAGATTTGTATCTCTTGCCGACCTTAAATTCGTGATTGCAAAAGGCATGCAAGAACAGTTGCTCCTTATGATGTAGTGTACTATCTCTATTAAAACATTTCAAAAAAAACGGTATATCAATTCTAAGTGACTTGATACCGGTCCTCCTTTTTTTTTTCTCCTCCTAGAAAACAACTGCAGTGTTGCATTTGCATTTTCCAATACCGCTATAAAAGACCTCAAAAGGGTGTTCGTTGAAAGCAAAAAGTGTCTTCGTGACAAATTTTGGGTACTTCGTGACAAATTTTTGTAGGGACTAAAAATTTCTTATTTATTAGCAAGTTGATTAGCTAGAATTTCAAGCTAAACCAAACTTAAATAAGTTACCTGAATGATCATGAGAAAAAAACTGCATTTATTTATTGGAACTCTATTCGTAATAGCGCTGAGCTTAACCCAAAAAGCCCATGGTCAAGCGCCCCAAAGCATGACTTACCAATCGGTGCTTCGCAACAGCAGTAATGTTTTGTTGACAAACACCCAAGTGGGTATAAAAATTAGTGTATTGCAAGGCACTGCAACCGGCACAGCCGTATATGTAGAAACCCAAACGGCTACTACCAATGCTAATGGCTTGGTGAGTTTGCA